>DASQ01000065.1:0-426 GCA_002503885.1 Methanoculleus marisnigri
AGGATCGTGACCTCTCGGATCTGGTGCGGCTTGATGCACGGGGGGATCGGGAACGTGAGTTCCTTGCCCGTCAGGCCGTGCTGCTTCCGGAACGTAAGGGACATGCCGAGCGTCACGGACCCGTTGCGGATCGTCAGGTGTGCCCGGGGGTACGCCAGCTTGAACCGACCGTCTTTTTGGAGGTAGTGCGGAGGGCTCGGGCAGTACTCGAGCTGCCCCTTGCGGTACAGTTTTAGCAGCTCAAAATACCCTTTGTACGCCTCTTCAACGGACTTGAGGGTCTGCTGAGCGGTATCGCTGTGCAGCAATCCGTAGTTTTCGTTCGGCTTTGACTGCACGTAGGTGCTGCACTCTTTGTAGGGGAAATCCTTCTTCCGGGTGTAGGGAAGGTAGGATCCGATCAGGATGTCAACCCCCGAGGTGAGA
>DASQ01000065.1:545-16725 GCA_002503885.1 Methanoculleus marisnigri
CTCCTTGCCCGACGTGCTTATGAACGCTATGTATCGGCAGGGGGTTACGGATCTCTGGTGGTGCTTCAGGACGATAGTGTGGTGTCAGCCAGTTCAGTATTCCGTGCTCTCGACGGATCGTAACCTGCTGCCGTTATACTGCCGGTATCGAGGTTCGTCGAGCACCTGAGGCGTCTCTTTCTCGATGCCTTTCGTCAGGTCCCGAATGATGGTTACGCTGGCGCCCCGCTCGAGCCAGCCTTCCATGGCATAGCGGTTGCAGTAATCCGAGGCCACGCCGATCAGGGTGACTTCAATGCCGGCGGGGTTGCCGCCGGGACTGATCGCTTCGATGAAATCGTCGCGGGTTACTCTCTCCGTCGGCTGATAGGGATCGTCTACGATATGAAACAGGTTGTCGTGCGCGATCTTTCGCCCGGGATCGTTGAACGATACGTCTGTTAACGTCCTCTCGCTCCACATGTCGTATTGATTCTTCGCTAAATACCGCTTATTTGGCAGACCGGAGACGTCGATACCTAACTCCCGGTCGTTTGTGCCGTATTCGCAGTGGATGGGGAAGACCTTGCCTTCTTCAGTCTTGCTGTATTCTTCCGCAAAATGCGTATCGAGTGTAATTAACGTGCGATCAAAGACGCCGTTTCTCACCCGGCGCAGAAAGTCGTTCACGGGTGCGATGATCTCCCGTGCGCCCCTGATATAGAGATTGCCGTCTTCCCGTATGAAGCCGTTCTGCATATCGCCTATCTGTAATAGTTTTACTGTTTTCATCGGTTTAGACTCCCTTGTTGTCCTATCGGGCGGCTCTGCAGAAAGGTTCGATCACATCCCTGATAGCATTGTTGTGCTGGAGACGATACCCCATTCCTCGCCCGGCCGTTTTCTCCCTCCGGGCACGCCGTCGTGGACCGGCAGCTGGTCGAAGGGGGAGGCGGCAATCGTCCTCCTGGAACGTGCCGCCTTCACCCGTTCCGGTCCGGCTCATACCCGCATGCCGGGCACCGGTAGTGGTAGAAGACGATCGTTTTCCCGCACGTCGGGCAGCGCCACCTCTCTTCTTCTCCAGGCAGCCATACATCGAGGCCCTGCTCCTCTATCTCGCGGAGGTTCTCGTATATCTCATGGCGGTACCTGAATCGCTCGTTGCCCGGGTAGGACCCCTGGAGTTTGTCGGTCAGCTTGCAGGGGAAATCCGCGCATTGCGAGCAGAGTGCAAGATCCTTCCCCTCAAAACAGCACTGGCGGATCTTGCAGTTCCACTTGCTGGTGCGCCGCTGCTTGCGGTTCTCCGAGCCGCACCCCCTGCACCCTTTCCCGAATGAGGGGCATGCTCCGCAGTAGACGCCGCACGGGGCCATACGGTCGGGGAGCCTCCTGGTTTCCGGCATCGACCCTCTTTTACTCACCGAATACGGTTTCTCATTTTCCGCCGGGGGTGTTTCTGCGGTTGGCCTCATTGAGGATCGACTGGATTCCCTGCTTGAGCACCGGGAGGTCGTCGTGTACGGTCAGGAATATTGCTTCGTAATCCACGCCAAAGTAATGGTGGATGATCCTCGCATTCCTGCCGCTTCCCTCCAGGGGATCTCCGGGTGCTCCTGCGCGAGCTCCGGCGAGATCATCTTTGCCGCCTCGCCGATGATGGTCAGCATGCGCTCGATCCCGGCGACCCCTGAGGTCCTCCACCGACGAGATGCCTTCTGAGAACTCCTCGATGCTTGTGATTGCATCAAGGATGTGGCGGAGATACGCGGGGTCCTTTGGCTTCATAGATCACCACGGCATCACGGTGTACTGCATCGGCAAGATAGGGACTGACGGCGTTTTCGGTGATGAGGTCCACGTCTCTCCCGAGAGTCCGCTTGAGTTCGTCCTCGATCCGCACAAGCTGGAAGAGGCTTTTGGGGCGGGCAAACCTGACCAGGATAGAATGGCAGAACAATCACGAAGAAGCGACGAGCCGACCGCAGGCCGTGGTATGAGCCAGGGGGAGCAAGTCCTGAAAGAGAGGAATCCTACCCGGATTACTGCAGAGCCCGGAAAGCAGGAGATGATCGTCACCCGGGAGTTCGACGCTCCACGAGACCTGATCTTCCGGGCTCACACCGACCCGAAACTCTATGAGCAGTGGATAGGTCCGCGAGGCTTCACCACGAAGATTGAGACGTTCGAATCCCGCAACGGGGGCAGCTGGCGGTATATTCAGACGGATAAGGATGGCAACGAGTACGGGTTCCACGGGGTGAACCACGATGTGGCACCTCCCGAGCGGATCATCCAGACATTTGAGTACGAGGGGCTCCCGGAACCGGGACACGTCATCCTCGAGGCGGCGAAGTTTGACGAGCTGCCCGGGAGCCGGACAAGATTTATTGGCCGGTCGGTCTTCCTGTCGGTGGAGGATCGCGACGGGATGATGCAGTCCGATATGGAGGAGGGCATGAAGGACTCCTACTCCCGGCTGGACGAGCTCCTGGAGAGACTACAGAAGTGAACTACCCCGCCCTTACGGACGGGGAACCGTGCCGTGGTGAGGGACGACACCGGTGATAAATGCTCGTGTGAAACAGGGATCCGATCTCGACGTCGGTAGTGGGCGGTAGTAATCGTGAGCGGTCGTGGCGGGACTGCCGGGTGACTGCACGCCCTGTCATCCGGCCCCGGGCTGGAGGATGGGAAGGGGTGAGTAAAAACTGTGGAACAAGCGCGCGTGGACGGCGGGCGCAACCCCCGGTGGAAACACAGGAGTCCGGAGATCATGCCCCGGGGAAGGCACCCTTGTCCGTATGGTGACAGCGCAAAATCATAGGATTTATCGGCTATTTCGAAGGATTTCACTCCTTGAAAAAAGTCAGAAAAATGAGTTGTTTCATAAAAAGATAGTGGGCCCGCTGAGATTCGAACTCAGGACCTCCGCCATGTCAAGGCGACGTCATAACCAGCTAGACCACGAGCCCGACGATCAATAAAGTTGGTGCTCCGGGTATAAAATTATTGCCACGCGCCAAAAACCGCTCCGTGCCGGTTCCGCCCCATCGGGAGTGGCACGCGCTGCAAAAGAGGGGGTTGGCCGGACCGATCAGATCTCGGCGTGCTTCGCCGTGTGGATGCCGTCGATCCTGCGGATCTCGGCCATCGCATCGGCCGGTACCGCCGAATCGACCGTCAGGACCATCAGCGCCTCTTCGCCGGGCTTGTGGCGTCCCACCTGCATCCCGGCGATGTTCACGTTCACCCGGCCGAGGATCGTCGCGGCCTTGCCGATGACGCCCGGCTTGTCGGTGTGGCGGGAGATGACCACGTGGCCGGTCGGGGTCAGGTCGGTCATGTATCCGCCGATGCTCACGATCCGCGCCCGGTTCGGGCCTGAGACGCTGCCGCTCACCGACTCGGTCATCCTGTCGGTCTTCGCGGTGATGCTGATGATGTTCCGGAATCCCTGCGCTTCCTCAGTCGTCGTCTCGCTCATCCGGATACCGCGCTCCTTTGCGACGAACTCCGCGTTCACGATGTTGACCGGCACCTGCAGGATCGGGTCGAGGAGGCCCTTCAAGATGACGCGGGTGACGAACTTCGTGTTCGGCAGCGCCGCGGCCTCGCCCCCGTAGGTGATCTCGATCGACTCGAGCCTGCCTTCGATGAGCTGGATGAGAAGGCTGCCCATCTTCTGCGCGAGCACCGCGTAGGGCTCGACCAGCGCCTGCTGCTCTGCGGGGATCATCGGCGCGTTCACCACATACTTCGCCGGGCCGCCCTCGAGCACGCTGATGCACTGGTTTGCCACCGAGATGGAGACGTTCTTCTGCGCCTCGACCGTGCTTGCCCCGAGGTGCGGCGTCACGATGACCGTATCCAGCCCGAGGAGCGGGGAGTCCGTCGGCGGCTCCGTCTCAAAGACATCAAGCGCCGCACCGGCGACCTTGCCGCTCGCAATCGCGTCCGCGAGCGCCTTCTCATCGATGATCCCGCCACGGGCGCAGTTGATCATCCGCACGCCGTCCTTCATGGTGGCGATGGACTTCTCGTTGATGACGTGGCGCGTCTCCTTGATCAGCGGCGTGTGGACGGTGATGACGTCTGCCCTCCGGAAGAGTTCGTCGAGCGGCACCAGTTCCACGCCGAGGCTTGCAGCCCTCTCCTTGCTGATGAACGGGTCGTAGGCGATGCACTTCATCTGCATTGCCCTTGCACGCTTCGACACCTCGATTCCTATACGCCCGAATCCCACGATGCCGAGGATCTTGTCGTTCAATTCGACGCCCATGAACTTAGAGCGCTTCCACTCGCCCTTCTTCAAGGATGCGGTCGCCTGGGGAATATTGCGCGCGAGCGAGAGCATCATCGCCATCGTGTGCTCCGTGGCCGCGAGAGTATTGCCTTCAGGAGCGTTCGCGACGATGATGCCCCTGCGCGTCGCCGCCTCGGTATCGATATTGTCGACGCCGGCGCCGGCACGGCCGATGAACTTGAGTTTCGTTCCCGCATCGATGACCCGCGCCGTAACCTCGGTGCCCGAGCGTACCAGCAGGGCATCGTAGTCGCCGATAGTAGCAACGAGTTGATCCTCGGTTAGCCCGGTGTTGACATCCACATCGCAGAATCCCTTCAGGATGTCAATCCCTTCCTCTGCCAGCGGGTCGCTGACCAGCACTCTATATTTCACAGTTCAACCCATATCTAGTTCGACATCATATGTCTTGATGCTTTTTCCTCCGAAATCTTTTATGTAATGGTGAGAAGTATATGTGTGGTGCGAGCATGAAGGAAATGCCCAACGTTCTGTGGCTCGAAGAAATAAAGAAGGAAGATATCGTCTCCGTAGGGGGAAAGGGAGCATCTCTTGGTGAGATGACCTCCATCGGACTTCCTGTACCGAAGGCTTTTGTGGTGACTGCCCAGGCGTTCCGCAGGTTCCTCGTTGAGACCGGGATCGAAGATGCACTCTTCCGCAGACTGGAGCGTCTGGACGTTGAAGATAACGGAGCCCTGGAATCGGTCTCCAGGGATGTGCAGGACCTCGTCCTGAGCGTCGAGATCCCCGATCACATCATAGAGGAGATCACCGATGCATACGCCCGTATGGGGGCGGACGGAACGGTCGTCGCCGTCCGGTCGAGCGCGACCGCCGAAGACCTGCCTGAGGCCAGTTTCGCCGGCCAGCAGGAGACATACCTCAATATTCTCGGTGATGTTGACCTCCTCGATGCGGTTCAGCGATGCTGGGCCTCGCTGTATGGCGCGCGTGCCATCTACTACCGGGCAAAACAGGGGTTCGACGACCGGAGCGTGAACATCGCCGTCGTCGTGCAGGAACTCATCCGGTCGGAGAAGTCCGGGGTTATGTTCACCTCCCACCCCGTTACCGGCGAGCCCCTGACGATCGTCGAGGGCTCGTGGGGACTCGGCGAAGCCATCGTCTCGGGCAGCGTCTCCCCTGACAACTATGTCTTTGACCTGCGCTCCGAGCGGGTGGTCGACCGCCTGATCGCCGAAAAGGAGATCATGATCGTCCCGGAGGGCGAGCACGGGACGAAGATCGTCGCTCTCACCGGCGAACAGCGGATCGCCCCGGTCCTCTCCGACGCGGAAGTGGCGCGCCTCGCCATGCTCGGGAAGATCGCAGAGGACCACTACAGCAATCCTCAGGATATCGAGTGGGCGATCGTCGGGAGCGACGTCTTCATCCTCCAGTCCCGGCCCATAACGACCATCCGGCGCCCGGAGATCCCCCGTGCCGGAGCGGAATCTGCAGGAAAGGGCAGGGGCACGTTTGGCGTGATGCTGCTCGAGGGCCAGGGTGCTTCCCCCGGCGTCGCGAGCGGCCGGGTTGTGATTGTGCGGGACGTCAAGGACACGAGCGCCGTCAAGGACGGCGATATCCTGGTCACCAAGATGACCAACCCCGACATGGTTCCGGCGATGCGGCGGGTCAGCGCCATCGTCACCGATGAAGGCGGCATGACCTGCCACGCGGCCATCGTGAGCCGGGAACTCGGGACACCCGCGGTTGTCGGAACCAAGAAAGCAACGAAGATTCTCAAAGACGGACAGATCATCACCGTCGACGGGGAGAAGGGCACGATCTACGAGGGAGTGGTCGAGGCTCCGGCGGCAGCACCGGCAGCCCCGACGGCGGCGGCGGCGCCCGCTCAGGTCATCACCGGCACGCTCGTCAAGGTGAACGTCTCCCTCCCCGAGGCCGCACAGCGGGCTGCCGCGACCGGAGCCGACGGCGTCGGCCTCCTCCGGATCGAGCACCTCATCCTCGGCCTCGCGAAGACTCCCGGCTGGTATATCGACCACGGCGAGGAGGAGGAGTTCATCGGCGAACTCTACGGCGGCATCAAGACGGTGCTCGACGCCTTCCCCGGTAAGCCCGTCTGGGTCAGGACCCTGGATGCCCCGACCGACGAGTTCCGGAACATGGAGGGCGGCCAGGACGAGCCGATCGAGCACAACCCGATGCTCGGCTGGCGCGGCATCCGCCGCGACCTCCGGAGCCCCGACCAGTTCCGCATGCAGGTGGAGGCCTTCAAGAGGCTCTGGGCTGCAGGCTATGACAATCTCGGCGTGATGTTTCCCATGGTTAACCACCCCAGGGAGTTCGTCCAGGCCCGGGCAATGATGAAGGGCTGGGGGGTCGACGTGGAGAACGTGACCCTCGGCATCATGGTCGAGATCCCGAGCAGCGCCATCCTCATCGAGGACTTCATCAAGGCCGGGATCCGGTTCGCCTCGTTCGGGACAAACGACCTCATCCAGTACACGCTCGCCATCGACCGGAACAACGAGAACGTCGCCGACATGTACGAGCCCGAGCACCCCGCCGTGCTCCGGCTGATCGACTACGCGATCAAAGCCTGCCGCGAGCACGGTATCGAGTGCTCCATCTGCGGCCAGGCCGGCTCCGATCCCAAAATGGCTGCGTGGCTTGTCGGGCACGGCATCACCAGCGTGTCCGCAAACATCGATGCGATTCCCCGTATCCGTGAGGCCGTAGCACGGAAAGAGCAGCAGATTCTCCTTGATGCGGCGAGAAGAAATGCGTGAAGTTGGATGCCCTGAGGAGGACCTCTTCTCCTTCCTCCTGTCGAGATGGCAGGAGGATCTCGGGTACCGCAATATTTTAAGTTCGATGTGCACGCCGCCCCATCCGGTCGCGGCCCGGGCGCATGCGATGTTCCTTGAGACCAACCTCGGCGACCCCGGGCTCTTCCCCGGGACGGCCGCGCTTGAGGAGCTCCTCGTCGAGAGGCTGGGTGCGCTGATGCACCATCCGAAAGCCGGGGGGTATGCAACAAGCGGGGGAACCGAGTCTAACATCCAGGCGCTCCGGATTGCAAAGAAACTGAGACCGACAACCTCCCCGAACGTGGTCGTCCCGGCGTCGAGCCACTTCTCGTTCCAGAAGGCCTGCGACATCCTGGGCCTCGAGATGCGGGCGGCACCGCTCGACGCCCGGTTCCGGATGGACACGGAGGCCCTCGACGGTCTCGTCGACAGGAACACCGTCTGCCTCGTCGGCATCGTCGGGACAACGGAGTACGGGATGGTCGACCCCATTGCCGCTCTCTCCGACGTTGCCGAGGACAGGGACACCTTCCTTCACGTCGACGCTGCGTTCGGCGGCATGGTGGTCCCGTTCCTTGACCGGCCGGTCCCGTTCGACTTCCGCCTCCCCGGTGTCGCATCCATCTCTGTGGACCCCCACAAGATGGGGATGAGCACCATCCCGGCAGGCTGCCTCCTGACCCGGGACCCGTCGTGCTTCTCGCACCTCAACGTCGAGACTCCGTACCTGACGGTGAAGCGGGAGTGCACCCTCGCCGGCACCCGCCCGGGCGCATCGGTGGCCGCTGCCTTTGCGGTCCTCGAATACCTGGGGATGGACGGCATGCGGGCGGTGGTTGCCGGGTGCATGGAGAACACTCGAAGGCTGATCGAGGGGATGGAGACGCTCGGGTACCCGAGAGCGGTGACACCGGACGTCAACGTGGCGACGTTCTCCTGTGTTCGCGTACCTGCCGGCTGGCGGGTCTCGACGACCCGGAACGGACATATGCGGATCGTCTGCATGCCTCACGTCACCCGCGACGTGATCGAGGCATTTCTCAAAGATATGAGTGATACGAATGCTTGAACGTCTGATACATTCTCTGGAGACCTCCCCGGTCATGAAGCGGGGAGAGTACAACTACTTTATCAACCCGATCACCGACGGGGTGCCGCTCCTTGAGCCCGCGGTCCTCCGCGAGATCGGGTGCGCCATGGTGCGGTGCCTCGACCTCGAAGGCGTCGACAAGATCGTCGTCTGCGAGGCGATGGGCATCCACATCGGTGTCGCGCTCTCGATGATGACCGACATCCCGCTGGTAGTCGTCAGGAAGCGCTCCTACGACCTCCCCGGCGAGGTCGCGGTGCACCAGACCACGGGCTACTCGAAGGGAGAACTCTACCTGAACGGCATCGTTGCGGGCGACCGGGTCGTGATCATCGACGACGTCTGCAGCACCGGGGGGACGCTCCGCGCTCTCATCAGCGCTATCGAGCAGGTGGGCGCCGAGATTGCCGACATCTGCGTGGTCATCGGCCGGGGCGACGCGGATATCTGCCGCCCCCTCAAGACCCTGGTCAAGATCGAGGTCTCCGAGACGCAGGTGCGTGTCGTTGATACCTGTCTCTGATCTTATCGGGAGGCTCCGCGAGCGCGGGGCCCGGAGCGTCGCCCTCCAGTTCCCTGCCGGGCTTGCGCGGCAGGCTCCGGGGACGGCCGCTGCCCTCCGCCGCGAGGGTTTCGATGTGATCGTCAGCGGCGACCCCTGCTACGGCGCCTGCGACCTCGCGCTCGATGCCCTCGCATACGCCGACGTCCTGGTCCACTTCGGCCACGCGCCGGTCGAGGAGCGGCCGGACGTACTCTACGAGCCCGTCCGCTTCGACTTCGACGTGGGCGTGCTCGAGAACGTTCTGCCGCTGCTGGCGGGTCGCCGCATCGGCCTCGTCACCACGGTCCAGCACGTTCACCTGATCGATGCGATGACGGCGTTCCTCCGTGAGCACGGCATCGAGGCACTCGCCGCTCCCGGCGACGGTCGCGCACCGCTCGTCGGGCAGGTGCTCGGGTGCAACTTCACCGCAGCACGGGCGACGGGAGCCGACGAGATCCTCTTCGTCGGGACCGGGGTCTTCCACCCGGTCGGCATCCAGCTCGCCACCGGGGCGCGGGTGGTGGCGCTCGACCCGTTCACGGGCGAGGTGCAGGAGGTGGACGCCTCCCGCCTGGTCCGCCGCCGCGCCGCGGTGATGGAGAAGGCCCGGGATGCCGCAAGTTTCGGCATCATCGTCAGCACAAAGAGCGGGCAGCAGCGGATGAGCCTTGCCCGGCGGCTCGTCGCCCTCTCGGATCGGGCCTTCCTCGTCGCGATGCGCGAGGTCTCGCCTGCTGAGATGCTCGACCTCGGGTTTGGCGCCTACGTGAACACCGCCTGCCCCCGGCTCGCCTACGACGACCAGGTCCGGTTCCCCGTCCCGGTGCTGACGCCGCCGGAGTTCGAGATCCTCTGCGGGGCCCGTGCCTGGGACGACTACGCAATCGACGAGTACCTCTCCCCATGAATCTTCGACAGCTTGAGATGCGGCTGGAACGCCTGGAGGGTTATGAGCGGCCGATAGCGCGCCTCGAGCAGTACCAGACCCCGGCGCCGGTGGCGGCCCGCCTCCTCCACCATGCCGCCATGCAGGGGGCGATCGAGGGGCGGCGGGTCTGCGACCTCGGGTGCGGGACGGGGATCCTCGCCTGCGGCGCCGCCCTCCTCGGCGCCTCCACCGTGACCGGTCTGGATATCGACCCGGCCGCCATCAGCGTTGCCCGGCGGAATGCAGAGATGCTCGGTGTCTCCGTCGATTTCATCGTCGCCGATATCCGGAGCCCCGATGTCGACCGGGCGGGCCTGGCCTGCGACACCGTCGTGATGAACCCCCCGTTCGGGGCGCAGAAGGCGCACGCCGACCGGCCGTTCATCGACCGGGCGCTCGAACTCGCGGCCGAGGTCTACGGCATCTTCAACGAGGGCTCAGCCCCGTTCGTGGCCACCTATACCGAAGGCCGGGCGACGGTCGAGGAGGTGATCCGGTGCGCGTTCCTGCTCCGGAAGACGTTTGCCCACCACCGCAAAGAACGAGTGGATATCACGGTGGAAGTCATACGGTTAAGACGGATCTGACATGCGTGACTGCTGATACAAAATCGGTTTGGGGGCTCTCTGCGGCCCACCTGGTGACCGACCTCTACTCTCCGGTCCTCCCTGCAATCCTGCCCCTCCTCATCGCGGAGCAGGGCTACTCGTTCTTCCTTGCAGGACTGATCGTCACGGTCTACAACCTCACGTCGTCGTTCGTGCAGCCGCTCGTCGGCTGGCTCTTCGATACGAAGGGGTTCGCCGTCCACATCAGCACGAGCGTCCTTATCAGCGCGATATTCATCTCCGTGATCGGCCTCCTGGACAACTACTACGTCTTACTCGCATCCGTCGCCGTCGCGGCGCTGGGGCACGCCTTCTTCCACCCGAGTGCGCTCGGGACCGTCAGCCGCCTGACACAGGATGCAAGCCGGGGCCGGATCACCTCCTACTTCGTCATCGGCGGCAACCTGGGCTACGCGATCGGTCCGATCTGCGCGGGTGTCGCGGTCGGCCTCATGGGTCTTCCAGGCCTCGTCATCCTGGTCATCCCCGGCATCGCGATGGCGGCGGTGCTCCGGCGTATCCTGCCCGCCCCCGAGCGCCTTAAGGTTCCGGCAGCACCCGCCCGGAAGGAGCGGCCCGCGTACCGGGCGATCGCCCTCCTGGTCGTAGCCTCGGGCCTCCGGGCATGGGCGATATTCGGCTCGGTCGCTTATCTCCCCACCATGCTCACCCTGCGGGGCATCGACCTCGTGACCGCGAACGTGCTGGTCTCGGGCATGCTCATCGCCGGGGTCGTGGGGCAGCTCGTCGGCGGTATGCTCTCCGACCGCTATGGCCGCAAAGAATACACGATCATCGGGCTTGTTACTGCCATCCCGCCGTTCATCATCTTCCTTACAACCGGTGGTATTCTCTCGCTGGCCGCGCTGATGGTCTTTGGGTTCATCCTCTGGTCGACCTTCGCCGTCACCGTCGCCATGGCCCACGAGATGGCCCCGGGGAACGTCGGGCTCGTCTCCGGCCTGATGCTCGGGCTCGCGGTCGGCGTGGGCGGGATGGGGGTTGCGGCAACCGGGTGGGTCGCCGACCTGACGGCCTCGCTCTCGCTCGGTCTCATGACGATCCCGCTCGCGATCGCCCTTGCCATCCCGCTCTTCCTCGCCGTCCCCTACCCCTGGAAGTCCCTCGTGCGGAGCCGGGTTTCCCGGGGATGATCCTGCCCCATCCCCTTAAGTACCGGGAGTGCAGATTCATCCCCGATGGTCACCCGGTTCCAGCGCTACCGGCAGATCGCGGATGTGCTGGTCAAGTACGGTTTTGGGATCCTCGTCGAAGAGGTCATTCCCGGTGGCGAGCGGCTCAGGGGGTTCCGGAAACCCCCTGAAGAGAAGCGATCGGTCTACGAACGTATCCGGCTTGCCATCGAGGAGCTGGGGCCTACCTACGTAAAGTTCGGCCAGATCATGAGCACCCGCCGGGAGCTCCTTCCGCCCGAGCTGATCGTGGAACTGCAGATGCTGCAGGACCGGGTTGCGCCTGTCCCGTTTAGGGATATCCGGCCGGTGATCAAGAAGTATTGCCCGAACCTCGAGGACTGTTTCGATATCATCGAAGAGGAGCCGGTCGCAGCGGCCTCCCTCTCGCAGGTGCATCGCGCGGTGACGAAAGAAGGCCGCATCATCGCCCTCAAGGTGCAGCGCCCGGGAATCGTCGACCTGATCGAGACCGACCTCCTGATCCTGCAGTCGCTCGTGACACGAATGGATTCGATCTTCCCGGACCTGCGGGTATACAACCTGCGGGGGATGGTGGACGAGTTCTCGGCCCAGATCCGGCGCGAACTGGACTTCACCCAGGACGGGATGAACGCGGAGCGCCTCGCACGGAATATGCACGACGTCCCGTGCGTGAAGATCCCCCGCATCTACTGGCAGATCTCCGGCCCCTGTCTGCTTGCCATGGACTATGTCGAGGGGGTGCGGATCGACGATGTGGAGGCGATCCGGGCTCTTGGTCTCTTTCCGGAAGAGGTCGCCGACATCGGTTTTTCCGCCTATGTCCAGCAGACCTTCGTCGACGGGTTCTTTCACGGCGACCCCCACCCGGGCAACCTCCTGGTGACGGATCAGGGCGAGATCGCCTTTCTCGACTACGGCATCGTCGGCGTCCTCCGCCCGGAGAGGCGCCGCGTCTTTGTCGATCTTCTCCTCGCCATGACCCGCACAGACGTCGCCGGCGTTATCACGGCACTCGGGAGGCTCGAGGTGCATATCAGCCCGGCGGACCTCGATGCCGTGAAGGATGATCTCTACCTGGTCCTGCTGGATTACCGGGAGATGAAACTCGAACGGGTGAACTTTGCGGTCGCGATCCGGGGCCTGACCGATACCCTTCGCCGGTATCACATCCGGGTCCCGTCTACCCTGATGCTGATGATGAAGGTGATCGTCATGGTGATGGACATCGGCACCCGGCTCGACCCGCAATTCAACTTCGATCAGCAGATCCGGCCCTACCTGATAGAGATCGCCGCACAGCAGCGGTTATCCCCGGATAACGTGACGGGTGCGGTGCGGTCTCTCGTGAACGCCGCGGAGGGCCTGCTTGCCATCCCGGGCAACGTAAACGAGACCTTAAAGACCCTCTCGGAGGGGACGGTCACGATCGAGCTCGAAAACCGCGACCTCAACGAGATCGTCGACGTCATCGACCGGACGAGCGACAAGATCATCGTCGGGCTGGTGGTCGCCGCCGTCGTCGTTGGCTCGTCGCTGATACTCCGGATAGCGGATCTCCCGGTCCCCGGATACGTCACGATTCTCGCAACCGCGGGCTACGTGGTTGCGGTGATCGTCGGGTTCTATGCAGTCTACAGCGCCCTCAGGTATAGCCGTGGGTTGAGGAGGTGAACGACGCTCCATCAGGAGCGGAGTTCGAGCACCGTAAGGTGCGAGTAACGACGGGCGGTGGCCGGCCCTCTCCCGGGAGCCGGGAGGACAACCGTCAAAAAAGAAGTTATTCGGGTTTCTTGAAGAACAGCCTGCAGTGGCAGGTATCCTGCTCCTCGATCTCTTTCTCGTGGTAGATGCAGGGGCAGACGATGATCCGGTCTTTCTCGGGATCCCCGCTCCGGAGCCTGCAGGGGCAGTATGCCTCGCCGAACCGTTCTTTGTTCCGGGCGAGCCCGCGGAGGATGGTCGAGAGCTGTTTCTCGTCGACGTTTAAGATGTAGCCCTTCTCCTTCGCGTACGCCTTTGCCCCGGTACGTGCCTCTTCGATCCCTTCTTCGGTCATGATAAAACTCCTATCGTGTGGTTCCCTGGCTGCTGTAGAGCCACCTACAGGTATCGAGCGCACCGTTCAGCCGTGTCTCAGTGGTTGCATCGGGATACGCCCGGTACTTGTAGGAAACGATCATTTACTTCTCCATCTGAGAGTCAACATACTCGTTCAGCGCATCAAGACTTACCTGTCCTGATGTTGCAAGGAAATACGACGGAGACCAGAAGGAATCTCCCCCTAGCAAATTCTTCGTTGCAGGAAACTCCTGTCGTAATCTCCGTGCCGAGACCCCCTTGATAACATTGACAACATTGACGAGGTTGGTTTTCGGAGTCGCCTTGAAGAGAAGATGATAGTGATCTTCCGCAGGTTCGTGAGCAACAACGTCTATACCTAATTCGTCCGATAGGTTCCACACGATATCTTTCAGACGCTCTCGAATATCGTCANNTCAGAATACAACGCCTTCCGGCGATGCTTCACTACTATCACCAAATGATAGTAGAGAGCAAAGACCGAATGTGCAGACCTATCAAATTTATATCTCATGTTGGGTGAATTATAATAGAATACCCAAGAGGATATACCTATCGCAGGAAGGAAGGGCGGCTCCGCTTTCATCCCCGGCCTGAAGACCGGGGACTTCCCGCTCCGCCCCCTTCACCCCCGCAAGTTAAATATTTTGACCCCGTCCTCCGATCCGAGCAGAGGCTCACTCGCCCGCTCGGGGTGCGGCATCATCGCAAGCACGTTTCCGGCCTCCGAGAGGACGCCGGCGATGTTCTTGGCAGACCCGTTCGGGTTGCTCTCCGGTGTCGTGTTGCCGTATTCGTCGCAGAACCGGAACGCGACCCGTCCCTCATGGTTCAGCCGCGCGATCACGTCGTCGGGGGCGACGTACCGCCCCTCCTTATGGGCGATCGGCAGCCGGATCACCTCCCCCTCCCGGTAGAGGGCGGTGAACGGCGACGTGGTGTTCTCGACGCGGAGGTGGACGTGCCGTGAGATGAACTTCGGGTAGGCATTCAGCGTGAAGGTTCCCGGGATCAGTCCGGCCTCCGAGCCGATCTGCGCGCCGTTGCAGATACCGAGGACCAGCCCCCCGTTCTTCGCGTGCCTGATGAGTTCGGTCATGACCGGGGTCCGTGCAGCGATGGCGCCCGCCCGGAGGTAGTCCCCGTAGGAGAACCCGCCCGGGAGCACCACGGCATCGTAAGGCCGCTTGAGCCCGTCCTTGTACCAGACGAGGTCCGTATCTACCCCGCAGACGTCCGATAGGACGTGATAGGTGTCCCGGTCACAGTTGCTGCCGCCGAACTGCACCACAGCAAACCTCATGCCTCACTCGACCTCAATCGTGTAGTGGTGAATGACCGGGTTTGCGAGGAGCCGCTCGCACATCTGCCCTGCCTCTTTCTCTGCCGCGGCCGCATCCGCGGCGTCGAGCGTGATCCGGTAGAGTCGCGCTGTGCGGAGATCCTCGGTCGGGAACCCCAGGTTCGCGAGGGCGTGCTGGATGGCACGCGCTTCGGGGTTCAGCATTCCCTCTTTGAGTCCAATGGTGATGGTCACGTCGTACTTCATGCGGATGTGCCTTCAGGGAGGGGAGAGTATCCGCTTCGCGACGCCGGCGTAGGTCTCCATGACATCCCCCTTACTGAAGCGGTAAACGTCTTTGTCGAGAGACGCGCGGGTCTCTTTATCCCAGAGCCGCATCGAGTCCATGCTGATCTCGTCGCCGACGATGATCTCTCCGTCGTAACGGCCGAACTCGAGTTTGAAGTCGACCAGAGTGATGCCGCGCAGATCAAGGTAATCCGAGAGCACCTCGTTCACCGCGAGTGCCATGGCCTTGATCTGGTCGAGTTCCTCGGGCGTTGCAAGCCCCAGAGCGTAGATCAGTTCGTCGTTTAACATCGGGTCGTGGTGAGCGTCGCTCTTGTAATCGATGACGATCACCGGCGGGTCGAGCCGTTCCCCTTCCTTAAACGGGTAGTTGCGCACGATGGATCCGGTCGCGACGTTCCTGACGATCACCTCGAGGGGAATCATCGTGAGGTTCCGCACCGCAATTACGGCAGGCTCGATGCTTTCGAGGTAGTGGGTCCTGATCCCGTGCTCTTCAAGGTACCTGAAGAGGAAAGAGGAGACTTCCGCGTTATATCTCCCCTTGCCGCCCAGGGTATCCTTCTTCCCGCCGTCGAAAGCGGTGATGTCGTCCCGGAACTTCATGATGTAGATTTCCGGGTCATCAGTGCGATAGACGGACTTAGCCTTCCCTGTGTAGAGGAGGTCAACCTGTTTCATGGCGAAATCTCCTGATATGTGTTGTCGGGGTGAACTACCCCCCGCTTGCGCAGGGGGCTTCCTGCGAGTGTCCGGGGCTCTCGGGGAGCCTCAGACCTGTTTGTCGCAGATTGCCGGCGAACTGCCGGTAGCCCGTCCACCGGGCATTTTGTGATAGGAACCGCACCATGATATTGACCGCACTATTTTGGTCTCGATCGATGCAGTTCCCGCATTCACAGTTCATAACTCGTTTCCAGAGCGGCATATCGTGAACCGCTCCGCATACACAGCACGTCTTCGTCGTGTTCTGTTAATCGATCGTTATTACTCTCTTACCTGCAAGGGCTGCCTTGTAGGTTAAAAATCCGGTGAACCGCGAGAGGTGTCCTGCGTTCTGGGTGGAGCGGTTGAGCCCGGGCGTAGCC
>DASQ01000063.1 GCA_002503885.1 Methanoculleus marisnigri
GGGGTACATTGGTTTTGTCTTTGTCCGGGATTTCTTTGGTTTCGGTACGCCGCGTTCATCACTTTCAACTCGGAGATATTGAAGATATCTGGTTTGTACTTTCCCATTTTCCCGATAACTCTCATATTTGTAGAGATACACTCGATTTCCTTTCTTGATGCGTTTGATATATACCATGTGAGTTGTATTACAACATACAACAAAATAAGCCTTTCCCCTCTCTAATTAATATTTTAAGACACAAGGGGGAGATAGTGGCGAGAAATCTCGCATGTAAGGTGTAAATTCTATCTATTCAGGTCCAGAAACTCGTATCGCACCTCGCGGCGCCTGAACTCTCTTGAGGCGATCCTGACAGTAAATCTGATGACCGTCAACCCCGCCACGGCACCCGTGCAGCCAAAAAAAAGCACCGCCCCGTCGGGTGCAAAAAAATCCGGGACGCCCCGGTCAGCAGATCAGTTCGATAAAATTCTCGAGGATCTTCAGCCCGACCGCGCCGCTCTTCTCGGGGTGGAACTGGACCCCGTAGGTGAGCTTGCTGTTGACGGCGGAGGCAAAGGGGCGGATGTAGGTGGTGCTCGCGAGCGTATGCTCCGGTGCGGCCGCCGCGTAGTAGGAGTGGACGAAGTAGACGTACTCCTCCTCGCGGAGCCCCTCAAAGAGGGGGGTCCCGGGGTCGGTGCGGATGGTGTTCCACCCCATATGCGGCACTTTCATCCCGGGCACGTGGGGAAACCGCTGCACCGAACCGGGCACGAGGCCGAGCCCCCGGTGGACGCCGTGCTCTTCGCTCGAGTCCATCAGCAGCTGCATCCCGAGGCAGATGCCGAGGAGCGGCGTATTGCCGGTAAGGACGGTCTGCTTCAGGTCGCCGAGCATCTCCATTCCCTCGCGGAATGCTCCGACGCCGGGGAGGACGATGCCGTCGGCCGATGCAATCACCTCGGGGTCTGCGGTGATCGTCGGCGCTGCTCCTGCCCGCTCGAGACCCCGGAGGACGCTCCGCAGGTTCCCGAGGCCGTAATCAATTATAACTATCCTCTTCTTCATCCGTATCTCCTCGCTTCCGCCACAACCCGCGCTCGATCCAGTCGCAGGGCAGCCCCTGTTTCTCCTGCCACCCGGCGAGTTTTGCGAGCCACATCTCCCAGAGTTCGGGGCAGGAGTCCTTGATGATCTCAAACGTTGCAAGGTCGCTTGAGGGGCACATGAAACACCCGATGCGGTCGAGCCCCCGCTCGTAGAGGGGGTTGTAGGGCGCTTTCTCGCGGAAGATGTAGAGCCAGACGTGCATCGCCGTCCACTGCTGGATGGGAGCCGCCGAGAGCTGTTGCGGGACATGGGCGTTCCGCCAGACCCGCCTGCTCTGCATCCGCTTCAACGACTCGTACTTCCGCTGCCCGATAAACGAGAGGCACTCTCCCCACTGCTCGCCGATCAGGCGCCCGATGGGGTGGAGCTTACAGACCCTGCAGCACCAGCGGTTGTCGACGGCAGGCGGGCCGTTCTTCTCGAACTCCTTCCAGAAGGTCTCCTCGTCGCAGACCCTGAGGACGTCGAGCCCGTAGAGCCCCGCCACCGCATCCACGTTCTCGCAGGTCTCCGGGAACTCAAGCCCCGTGTCGGCAAAGAGGAGCGGCACCGGGCCGAGCGCTTTTAAGACGACGAGCAGGGTTGCGAGGCTGTCTTTTCCGCCGGAGTAGGAGACGGTGGGTTTCTCAGGGTTCTGCTCCGCCACCTCCCGGACGAACCGGATGCTTGCGGCCTCGTACTCCGCAAGGACCGGTTCGTTTGCTCGGACGGTATCCTCCCACGTCGCCTCCCCGGGGACACAGATCGAAGAGCAGTTCTTCCGTGTCCGGACGACGAGCCCGCGCTCCATGGTCGCGGCGGTGGCGGCGTCGACCTTTGCCCTGCCGACGCCGATGCACTCGCCGGCTCTCGTCAGGATGAAGACCTCGTCGCCTTCGGCGACGTCGGGGTCGATCGAGACGAGGCCGGGAGCAAGGACGTTTGCCCCGTCGCGGATGGATGGGATCGCGCCGCCATTGATGACGGCGTAGCGTTTCGTCGGCCGCAGATAGGCTGCGGCCGCCGGGCGCGGGAGGGGTTCCCAGCACTGTTTATCGGGGAAGTAGCGGATTGCGCCCACGACCGCGCCGCCGAGGACGATCTCGTCCATGCGGTCATCGGCGGGGACCTTATTCAGGAGCGCGATATGACCTTCCGGTACCAGCGGCGCTCCAAAGTGCTCGCTGAATATACGGTTGATCCGCTCGATGTCGTCGGGGAACGCAGGACGTGCGTCTCCCGGCGGCGTGACGGCTACCGGGCGTGTCGGGGCGCCGCAGGCGCAGACCCCGGAGAGCACGGGAGCGTGGCAGGAGTCGCACCAGCGGAGCAGGATCTTTCCGAGGTAGAGGCGAGGCATTCTTATATTCGTTGGGGGGAAACGGATAAAAGTCTTGGTGTATTCTGTATTTTTCCCGCAGTACTCCCCCTGAAATGAGCGTTTTATCCGGGCGAGAGGTCGCCCCCGTCCTGCAGCGGCATCGGCGGATGAAACCCCGGGTGCGTATTCTCCCGGGAACGCGACACTCCGGGTACAGCGGAGGGCGTGATGCGTACCAGTGAACTACCCCGCCCTTCAGGGCGGGGCTTCCTGCTTCATGGACAACACTTGCACCACAGAGATGTGATGTAGAGGTATCGTTTCCACAGGCTCGAAGGGCTGTTCCATCCCCACGCGGTGAATATTTACCGCAGCATTGTAGTCTCTATCGGCAACAAACCCACAGTATGGACATTCGTGGACTCTCTCAGAGAGCGTTTTTTTCACGATGCTTCCGCAGTTTGCGCACATCTGCGATGTATTCCGGGGATCGACTTTGATGAGATTCGTACCAGCACTTTCAGCCTTGTACGCAAGATAAGAATAGAATCGTCCCCATGAGGCGTCATGGATGCTCCGGTGCAATCCAGGAAAGTTGCCTTTCTCCTTCAGACCTTTGACATCCAGGTCTTCAACGCAGATCGTTGCATAGGTGTCAACGTACTGGCGGGAGAGTTTATGCAGGAAATCTCTCTTCTGGTTCGTGATATGATCATAGACCTTCTCCAGTCTGCATTTTGCCTTCTTCCAGTTCTGCGAGAGCCGTTTCTTTCGGGCAATGCTCTGTTGCAACTTCTTGATCTTCTTTAGCGAGTGCTCATAGAACCGGGGATTCTCGATCACCGCACCGTCGCTATCGACTGCAAACGAGTTCAGACCAACATCAATCCCAACTGACCGCCCTTCTCGTTTCGGTTCAGAGACCTCCTGTTCCGCCTGAACGATCACATACCAGCGATCCCCTGAACGGGTGATCAGGACGCCCTTCACCTTCCTGGTATACGGTCGGTGCATGGTGAACGGAAATGTTCCGATCTTTGAGAACGTGATCGTGCTGTGTTCACGGTCGATCTTGAACCCGGACTGGTTGAAGTTGAGCGTCCGGTACCGGGATGCGCTCTTGAACCGGAGTTTGCCGATCTTCCCTCCTCTTTTCTTCGTCTGGGAGAGAGCAGCGATGTTGCTCCAGAGGGTATAGTTCACCATCTGGAGCACTTTCGAGTAGACCTCTCTCAGAGCCGGATTTTCGTCTTTCAGCGTGACGATCCGCGCCTGCATTCCCCGCATCGTCGGGGTGAGCCCGTTCTCCCGTGCGGCATTACATTCTTCGAGAAGTTTGTTGTAGAGCCACCTACACGTATCGAGTGCGCCATTCAGCCGCGCCTCGGTAGTTGCATCCGGATACGCTCGATACTTGTAGGAGAGGAGCATCGACACTGTAGATTCTTTGGATGACGAAATAGAATTAATCCATGCGGGGTGAAAGCGAATTCGGAAGGGGGCGCCGTTTTCATCCCCGGCCTGAAGACCGGGGACTTCCCACTCCGCCCCCTTCACCCCCGCAAGTTAAATATATCCTCTATCTCATAGTATTGTCATGTTCAATCATGTAGAATCGTATCCCCTGCGTCGGCATCGGCGCATCAACGATTCTGCACTGGTGAACGGAGAGATACCGTATGTACCGGGTGATTCCGTGACCTCCCGTCTGCTGGCTGCGAGAACCGCAGATACAGCACCAGTCCTCCCTGTTATGGCGATCGACTTCAGAACCCCGGCCGGAACCGTAACTACCGGCTGGCGGATTCCGTACGCCGGGCTCACTCCACGGCGTACGCTTGAGGCACGTCCTGCAGAGACGACTACGTTCGGGAAGCACCGGGTGACCGGGCAGGGTGCATGGGGTGAACGATATGCATGAGAGCAGGGGTGCAAAGAGGGCATCAATGCGCGTTGCGGGAAGATCGCTACGGGCGACCGAGGTCCTGGGGCTGCTCATCTTCATCCTCATGGCGGTCGTCATGCTTGCGGTAGGCGCTGCGCTCTTCTGCGACTGGCTCGCCGAGCCGGGAGCGGCGCCTGCAGGGACACCGGTCGAACTCGGCACGATATCGGAGGGCCTCTGGGTTGCCGGCGCGATCCCGGCCGTGGCCCTCGTGATAGGGGTCGAGGTGATCGGGGCCCTCTCCCTCATCGCGCTCTACATGCTCTCCAGTGTCAGGCGTGGGGTGTAAGGTTGCCCCCCGCCGGCACCTGATTTTTTGGATCTCGCGTTGTAGTGCCCCGCTGGTGCGGTCCCCTCTTCTCCCCATGGCCTGGCGAGGGTTAACGCGCATAATTTCGTCTTATTTCCAGGAAAAAAGACTGATACAGCGTAAAATATATATCCGGAACAGTTGACATCAGATATATCCCACCTCGGGAAGGAGGTGTGTTATTCATGGGAAAGGACAAGAAGTCTCAGGATAAGAAGCAGGACAAGAAGGCGGAGAAGGTTCAGGACAAGGCTAAGAAGAACTAAGCCTCCACCCTTTACACATCCCCTTTTTCCGGCCGGCTCTCCCGTTATACTATTCTTCCTCGTTATGCCGTATCCTCACCGGGACGTTGCAGGTTACAGCCGCCTCCGTGCCGCCCCGGCCGCCAGGAGGATGACGGGCACGATATCGAGCCTCCCCGCCCACATAATGATGATGAAGAGCCGCTTCGCTGCGGGGCTCATGCCGGGGTTCGCGAACCCGGTGCTGATCCCGACGCTGGATGCAACGGAGAGGCGGGCTTCTCCCTCCGCCTTCGGGACACCGGCAAGCCAGACCCCGACGATGCCGAACCCCGCCGGCGCCGAGGCCATCGGGAGGAGGAGTTCGAGTTCGCCGTACCAGAGGCCGACCAGAAACGGGGTGCAGGATATCAGCGCGATGAAGAGGATTATCTGCGTTTCGGTCGCTCGCCGGCGAGGACCGGCAGCCGTTTCCGGGTCAGGGCTTCACCGGTCGGGATGGCCTGCTCAACCTTCGCGCTGAAGATCCCGGTGCCAACCCCTTTTATCTGATCGGAATTATACCTGTACCTGTTTGACCTGCCCGAATGGATGATGTTTCAATGTCTCATACCCTATCTGCGGAGCTGCCGGTGATGCGCCTGCCTGATTGCACCCCCGGGTCTCTTTCCGGGGGAGAGGCCGGAGGAACGGATCGATCCATCCCCCGAGAGCCCGGGGAGAACCCGGCTGTCCTCTGTCTCTGCCGGACGAGCAGAGGGGAGAGCAACGATCTCCGGATGCCGGAAGAGGGGTGATTGGATGGAGGACCTGCACAACGAGCATCCCGCCGACCTCCTGCAGATGTTGCAGGAGGCCGCCCCCATTCTCGACTGTCAGTCGCGGGAGAGGCTGAAGGCCGGCATCGAGGCCCTGATTGCCGAGAACCAGGCTCTTGCTGCCCGGGCCGTGGAAGTAGGATTGAAGTGCGATACGCTCCTCGCCGCCATCGGGAGGCAGGGGATCGTCTACGACGCTGACGGCGGGATGGTCGTGGCGGGTCCGGGCGAAGAGAACCGGATCGTCCGTGGGCTCTCAGGGGACGGATCGATCTACTATCCCGACGGCGGACCGGTCCGGTCCGGTGACCTTCCCGGGCACCGGGCGCTCAGGGGAGAGATTCTGGAATCCTGCCGGTTCGTTATCCGTGATCGCGGAGACGAGGATATCCACATCGCTGTATCCTCCTCGCCCGTGATCACCGGAGAGGCGGTCTCCGGCGCCGTCGTCGCCTGGCAGGACGTCACCGGGGAGGAGCAGGCCCGGCGCCGCATGGAGGAGGCGAACACCCTGCTCGAGGGGCTCTTTGAGAACCTCGGCGACATCGTCGGCATCCAGCTGCCGGATCATACGATTCTGCGTTACAACCGTGCCGGCTACGAGCTGCTCGGGATGACGCCGGAGGAGGCGAAGGGGCGGAAGTGCTACGAACTCATCGGGCGGACCGGGCCCTGTGCGGTCTGCGCGACGACCACTGCGCTTGAGAGCAGAAAGCGAGAGGCCGTCGAGAAGTTCGTGCCCGAACTCGGGCGGTACCTGGAGTGCCGGTCGAGCCCGATCCTCGACGAACAGGGGGAGGTGGCGTTCATCGTCGAGCAGCTCTACGACATCACCGACCGGAAGCGCGCCGGGGAGGAACTCCGGGAGAGCGAGGCGACCGCCCGCGCCCTCCTCGACGCCCCGGCGGACATGATTGCCCTCCTGAATGCCGGGGGCCGGGTTATCGACGCCAACGAGACGATGGTCCGGCGGTTTTCGCAGGACCGGGAGGACGTCATCGGCATGAACACGTTCGAACTACTTCCTCCGGATATAGCCCGGGTGTATTCGGACCGCCTTCACGATGCCGTCGATCTGGGCAAGCCTATCCGGTTTGAGGATATATGGGAAGGGCGACGATACGATACCGTCCTCTACCCGGTCAGGGACGCGCGCGGCGCCGTCACCCGGGTCGCGGTCATTGCGAGGGATACCACCGAGATCAGGCAGGCGGAGGATACCCTGCGGAAGCGTACGCACGACCTCAACGAGCGGATAAAAGAACTCTCAGCCCTGTATACGGTATCCCGCATCATCGAGCAGCCGGGGATCTCGCTCGACGAGATCTTCTGCGAAGTGGCCCGGGCGCTCCCTTCCGGCTGGCAGTATCCGGAGGATGCCGTCGTCAGGATAACGGTGTATGGGCGCGAGTTTGAGACGGAAGGGTTCCGGGTGACGCCCTGGCGGCAGGCATCTCCGATCGTCGTCCACGCCGAGACGGTCGGCCAGGTGGAGGTCTGCTACCTCCACGATAGACCGGAAGAGGACGAAGGCCCGTTCCTCCGGGAGGAGCGGTCACTGATAGACACTATCGCCGGACGTTTCGGGAGAACGATGGAGCGATTCCAGGCGCGGGAGTGCCTCGAGAAGAGCGAATCCCAGTTCCGGGAGATCACGCAGCAGAGTTTCGATATGATCTACACCTGCTACCACGAGGGCGGGATTGCCTACATGTCCCCGGCGGTGACGAGGATCCTCGGCTATACCCCCGACGAACTCATCGGCTGCAAGTGCCGCGACTACGTCGTCCCCTCGTCCTTCCCCGTGTGGGAGGAGGGACACAAGAAGATAGTCCGGGGCGAGCCTGTCGAGGGGCTCGAGATTGAGTTCCGCCGCAAAGACGGGTCCGCGGCATTCCTCGAACTGAACGAGTCCCCGATCATCCGCGATCGGTCGGTGATCGGGGTTCACGTGGTCGGCAGGGACATCACCGAGCGGAAACAGAACGAGCAGCTCCGGCAGCAGGTGTTCGAGCAGATCGAGCGGAACATCGAGCAGTTCGCGGTCCTCGGGGACCATATCCGCCAGCCGCTCCAGGTGATCCTCGGCATGACCAACCTGCTCGAGGAAGGGGTGGCTGTGGAGAGGATCCAGGAGCAGGTCGAGCGGATCAACGGCTACATCAAGGACCTCGACCGGGGCTGGATCGAGTCGAGGCAGGTTCGGGAGTTCCTGCGGAAGCACGAACTGGCGTAGGCGAGATGGGGTGCAGCCCCTTCACTCCGGCGGGACGCGAAGAGACCGGGCGGGGGTGGATCCTGTTGTGAAGGACTCGCAATATCGGCTATTTACCCGGTGCCGGATGATTCACGCCAATCTTTCCCCTGACTCTTTGTAGCCGCGAAAGTGCTCATCGGGAGCCTGACCATCCACTGGAAAACAAGAGGGGACTCGATCCTGCTATGGGATCTCTGGCGCAGGGCCGCCCGGATGCCGAACGTATCGCACGGTTAGAGGCGGAGAACGAGGTTCTCCGACAGGGAGAATGCGGAGCTCAGACGAGGTGAGGCAGAGCGCAAGCGGATGGAGGATGCGTTGCGGGAGAGTGAGGAGAAATACGCCCGGTTCTTCTGGGACGACCTCACCGGCGACAGCCTGATCTCTGCCGACGGACGGATTTTAGCCTGTAACCCTGCCTTCCTTGCCATCTTCGGGTTTAGCTCCTTTGACGAGGCGCTTGCAAGCAACATCCAGTCGCTCTACCCTGATCCGGGGGATAGAGCCGATCTCCTGCACCTGCTCCAAAAGGAGAGGGCACTCTACCATCACGCGCTAATCCTGCGCCGCCGGGATGGCCGGCTGGTCAACATCGTTGCGAACATGGTGGGTGTCTTTGACGATGCCGGAGAACTTGTCGGGACCCGGGGCTATATGTACGACGACACGGACCGGAAGAGGGCGGAGGATATCCTGAAGGAGAGCGAAGAGCGCTACCGCGTCCTGGTCGAACTCTCCCCGGATGCGATCCTGCTGGAGCAGGATGACATCTTCACCTACGCGAATCCTGCGGCGGTCCGGCTCTTCCGTGCATCGTCGCCGGAGGACTTCGCCGGCAAGAGCATCTTCGACCTTGTCCATCCCGATTACCACGCGCTCATATACGACGGGCAAGGAGACCCCCGGTTTCAACCGGGGGAGGAATTGCCCGCATCAAGCCCCGTACACTTTCGCCCCGCGGGGGTTACCTTATAGACAGATGAGTCCCAAAGATAAGAGATAATGGCACTGCGAGTCGTCAGCAACTATCTGCGCCTTCCCCAGAAGACGTTCTGGATCCTCGACACGCTCGCGTACCATGCTAAAAGCATGTACAATGTAGGACTGTACAACGTCCGGCAGCACTATGCGACGCACCGGGAGAACCGTCAGATCCTTCTGGGCCTCCGGCCGGATCTCACCTCGGGGGTTGACATCCTGGTCGGATCCTACCTTCCCTACACCCGGAAGAAGGACTTCCCCTACAAAGAGTGCAGCACCTACGTGCAGTCAAAGCCGAACGAAAACTACGGATTGCTGCACAGCGATACCGCTCAGCAGACCCTCAAGTCCGTTGAAGAGGCGTACA
>DASQ01000008.1 GCA_002503885.1 Methanoculleus marisnigri
TCAGGGCGGGGTAGTTCACATCTGATCGAATCGAGATCGTGTACTGCTGAAATGGACTGGCTGCTGATCATCCTGACTGTAGCGGGCCTCGTGGTCTTCGAGACCGTATCGAGCATCGATAACGCCATCATCAACGCCGACGTCCTCGCGACGATGGGGGAGAAGGCCCGCAGGTGGTTCCTTTTATCTCGCGGGGTCGAAGGGGCGGAGCGGGAAGACCCCGGCCTTCAGGCCGGGGATGAAAGCGGAGCCCCTTCGTCATAGGATTATAGAAACACATTTAACACTGTAAGTGGGATACACTATCGTATGCTTCAAGCCTACGAGTATCGGATGTATCCTACTCAAACGCAGATTCCGCTGCTCATGAGACACGTCCATGCTTGTCGGTTTGTGTACAACTATTCATTAGAACAAAAGATCCGGGCGTACGAGCAGGACGGTAAACGAATATCGTGTTTCGATCTAAACAATCGGCTCCCCACACTCAAAGCAGAGTATCCGTGGTTGGCCGACGTAAACTCACAGTCGCTCCAGTACGCGAACCGGAATCTCGATAACGCCTTCACCCGGTTCTTCCGCGAGAAGAAGGGGTTTCCTAAGTTTAAGTCGAAGAAGAATCCGGTACAGTCGTTTCAGGTACCCCAGCATTATCATATCGATTTCGAACGATGTCGTGTTCGACTTCCGAAGATCGGTGACATTAAAACGATTGTACACCGTACGTTCTCCGGGAAGATGAAGTACGCGACAGTCTCGGTAACGTCTACCGGAAAGTGGTTCGTGAGCATTCTTGTTGATGATGAACTGCCTGAACCAGGCCCGGTACCGTTTTCATCTGAAACCACGATCGGGATCGATGTTGGCCTGACAGATTTCGCAACCGTCTCGACCGGCGAGAAGGTTGCGAATCCCCGATACCTGAAGAATTCACTGCAACGCCTGAAGGTGTTGCAACGACGTGTATCGCGGAAAGTAAAAGGATCACAGAACCGGCAGAAGGCGATCCGGAAGTTAGCTACGTGTCATGAGAAGATTGCAAACCAGCGAAACGATTTCCTGCATAAACTCTCTTTTCGAGTTGTATGCGAGAACCAAGCAATAGCGGTGGAATCGTTGAACATCGCCGGTATGCAGAAAAACCATACGTTGGCACGGAGTATCAGCGACGTATCGTGGAGTACGTTCTTTACGATGCTGGAGTACAAGTGCCGGAAGTACGGAAAGACGCTTCTCATGATCGGGAGATTCGATCCGTCATCGAAAATCTGTAACTGCTGCGGGTATATGAACCGGGATCTGAAATTGTCGGATCGCGAATGGACGTGTCCCGACTGTGGTACAGTTCACGATCGAGATAGTAACGCAGCGATCAATATCAAGAAGTTCGCCCTACAAGAGCAGAACCTTGTCGGAGTAGCAGGTGCGGAACGCGCCGAAGAGCCTGTGGACTCGCCTCAATAGGGGGAGAATGAAGCAGGAAGCCCCGCCCTAAAGGGCGGGGTAGTTCACGGGGTCTGGTCTTCGCGGTCTTCGTGGTCCGGGGGCTCCTGCCGTGGATGATCGTCTGGGCGACGACCCCGTCGCTCGGGCCTGTCGGGGCGCTGCTCGCGACATTCTCGAGCGATCCTGCGGTCGTGGCTGCGATCGAGGAGTCGGCGCCGATCCTCCTGATCTTCGGGGGAACGTTCCTTGTCTTTCTCTTCTTCCACTGGCTCTTCGTGGAGGAGAAGAGCTGCGGGCTCAGGAGCGAGCGATTCTTCTCCCGGCAGGCCGTCTGGTTCTATGCGGTCGTCTCGATCCTGCTCGCCGCCCTTGTCTGGTTCGCTCTTTCGATCAACGTCATGATGGGGTTCGCGGCCGTGCTTGGCTCCACTGCCTTCTTCATCGTCCACGGGTTCAGGCAGAACGCCGAGGCGCAGGAGGCCCGGCTGACGAAACCCGGGATGTCGGACCTCTCGAAGATCGCCTATCTCGAGGTCCTCGACGCGACCTTCTCGATTGACGGCGTCATCGGTGCCTTTGCTTTCACCCTCTCGGTTCCCCTCATCCTGATAGGGAACGGTATCGGGGCCTTCGTGGTCAGGGAACTGACCGTCCGGGGTGTCGACCGGATCAGGAGTTACTGTTACCTCAAGAACGGGGCGATGTACTCCATCCTGGTGCTCGGGACGATCATGCTCGCGGACAGCTTCGGGTTCCATATCCCCACCTGGCTCTCGCCGGTGGCGACATTTGCCATCGTCGGGTACTTCCTCTTCCGGTCGGTGCAGGAGCAGAAGAAGGGGGCGGCGGGCGCCGTGTGACCTGCTCTCCGCGCCTCCCATCGCCTGTTTTTCACCGTTGCGCCGCATCTCCCGGGGTTTGAAAAGGTTTATCCGGGTCGGAGGACGAAACGTAGTCCCATGGCGAAGCAATCTATTGGCCCACGGACTCTCCTCTACCCGCACCCGGACCTGATCATCGGGACCTACGATCCGGCCGGCCGGCCGGATGTCATGGCCGCCGCATGGGGCGGCATCTGCTCTTCACGCCCCCCGGCGGTGGCGGTCTCGGTCCAGAAGACCCGGCAGACCTACGAGAACCTGATCGAGCGGCGCGAGTTCACGATCAGCATACCTTCGGTGGATTACGTGAAGGAGGCGGACTACTTCGGTATCGTCTCCGGCCGGGATACAGATAAGTTCGCCGCGACCAATCTGACGCCGGTGAAAGGCGACCTGGTGGACGCCCCGTATGTCGGGGAGTTCCCGGTGGTTATCGAGTGCCGGCTCCTCCAGACGGTCGAGGTCGGGATGCACACCCAGTTCATCGGCGAGATCCTGGACGTGAAAGTGGACGAGAGCGTCCTCGGGCCGGACGGCAAGCCCGATATCGAGAAGGTCCGACCGTTCGCCTACGACTCGATGCGGCAGGAGTACTACGGGTTCGGGAAGGTGCTCGCGAAGGCCTTCTCGGCGGGGAAGGAACTCAAAAAGTAACCTTTTTTTCACGGACCCGAGCGGGGCCTGGGTTCACCGCTGTTGGCTGGCACCGTGGTCACAGGTCCGGCAGGGGGCGCATCGGGGCGGAGGATCTCTGCGGCAGGACCGGCGTCGCATGACACGGCTGTGCGAGGATGGTCGTCGGAACCGTCGGGTATTATCAAATATATCCCTACTTGGGCTCTAACTCCGGAGTTCCACGTTCTAGTAATGTTGTGATATTTCGATAGGTTATTATGGAGTAACCTGGGTATAATAGGAACTGGGAGCGTTGCAGATGGTTCGGTATTCAATGCACCCGGGAATTCCTCATCGGGAAGTCGCCCTGGGAACTATCGAGCCCCGTTCAGCCGGACGGTCTCCCGGCGTTTGAAAGCGCTGTTGAGAAGATGCAGGCAGCGTATGCCGGGCAGCCGCAGTTCTTCGAATGGCGGATCGCTGCACCGAGCGGGAAGCGTTATGATGTGGAGATGAGCGCGAGCCGGCTGGACGTGAAAGGCCCGCGCCAGCTTCAGGCCATTGTCCGGGACGTCACCGACCGGAAGCGGACACAAGCTGCCCTGATAGCCGCGAACCGGAAGATGCACCTGCTCTCCAGCATCACCCGGCACGACATCCTGAACCAGCTGACCGTCCTTCAGGGTTACCTGGGGCTCACGAGAGATCAGGTGACCGATTCGGTTCTCCTCGGGTACCTGGACCGGCAGCAGGAGGCCATCGGATTCGTCAGCCGCCAGATTGCATTCACCCGGGATTACCAAGGACCTGGGGGTCCGGGCCCCGGAGTATCAGGGACTTCGTGAGTGCGTGGCCCGGGCGGCGGCAGGCCTCAACTCCCGGGATCTCACCCTCGTTACCGAAGTCGACGGATTTGAGGTCTATGCCGATCCGATGCTGGAGAAGGCTTTCTACAACCTCTTTGGGGATGCAGTCCTGTATGCCGGGCCGGCCCCGACGGTCGGGGTTCACTGTCAGCGCCGGGAGAGGAGCCTCGTTATTGTCGTTGAAGACGATGGTCCCGGGATACCGGCAGGCGAAAAAGAGAAGATATTCATACGTGGTTTTGGTAAGAACACGGGTCTCGGGCTCTTCCTGGTGCGAGAGATCCTCTCGACTACCGGGATCGCCATCCGGGAGACCGGAGAGCCCGGGAAGAGTGCACGGTTCGAGATCGTGGTGCCGGAGGGTGGCTGGCGGGTCAGGGGTGCTGCAACCGGTGTTTGAGAAGATGCGGTCGTCTTAAGGTACACTAAGAATCGTCACCGCCGGCGGTCCCGCTTCGCCTCGACCCACCGCTTTCTCTTCCCGCACCGTTCGCACCGCTGCTCCCACTCGATGACGTTTGAGGAGTATTCGTCGTATCCCCGCTTCCTGCCCCACCGGTGGAGCCCGATTCTGCAGAGGATGAGACCGATGGTCGTCATGGTTGTCGTAGCGTTGTCATCCCACGGCGGGATGAATGTTGCCTTTCCCCCCGGTGGGCGGCTTTCATGTCGATTTTGCGTGAGGCAGCGTCCGGTAAGGTTTTTATTCCCTGGTTCAAGAACCTTTACAATCGGATAGCAGAACGGAGGGATAAATGGCGTTTATTTGCTATGGTCAGGGAGTGTCGTCCCGTTACCGCGATTTCGTGGAGCGGCTGATGTCGCAGCTTGCGCTCAGGGGCACGGAGATCACGCACCAGAATATCGGGGATACGTCTTCGAGGATGGACGTCCGGCATACCGGGGAGCAGGGACAGATGGAGATCACCATTGACCAGGAGAATGTCCGGGTGAGCTACACCGTCGACCGGGAGCGCAAAAGAGGTCCAGAAGGGGATCGCGGGAGCCATCGCCGGGGCCGGCCTCGGCGGTCTCCTCGACGGCATCATCCGGGGCGATCGGGATGTCGGCGACGTCATCGGCGGTGCCCTCGGGGGTGCGGCAGCCGGCGGGGCATACGGGGCATATGACGGCTACGAGCCATGAGGACCGGACCGCGTTTGCCGAGGTGCTTGCAGGGGCGGTCAGGGACGTCGAGAACGAACTACAGGCGATCATCGAAGGGCAGGAGGAAGCCCGGGAGGCTCTTCGCGAGCGTGGCCGGCAGAAGCGGGAGGAAGGCGAGGCCCGGATCGAAGAGCTGCGCGAACTTCTGGAGGAACTCTACGGTGACCTTCTCGCCGTCCAGGAGGAGATCGAGCTCGCGGCCGTCGAGGGGCAGGATGTCAAAAAACCCAGAGCGCGGACGGATAGAGCCGAGATTCTCTATCAGGAGGCAGAAGCGGCACTCGAAGACGGCAACCATGCCATCGTGAAGGCAAAGGCGAAGGCCGCCCGCACCATGGTGGAGGGCGCCCAGGAACTCCTGGAGAGCGCTGGAGAGTAAGAGTCCGGGGAGACCGGGTTCTCCCGGCCCCTTCTCTCAGGGTATAATCTCGCAGCTGTTGTACTTCCTGTGGAAGAAGTCGTCCATCCGGATTGTTCCGGCGTCTATGAGGGCCCTGACCTCCGGGAGCGCTGCCGAAAGCGCCTTATGGAGGTTTTCTACCGTTCCGCAGACGACCTGCCGCCCCTCCTCAGGCCAGGGGTTGATGATGTTTGAGTAGAGGCACCGCCCGCCGCAGAAGTCGAGAAGACCGCACTCCGTGCAGGGGCTTCCCACGGTCGTCACCGGGAGGCAGAGCGGGTCGGTGGTGGCGATATGCCCGGCGTAGTAGTCTTTCATCCCGACCATGATCGGGCAGGGAGCGATATGCCCGTCGGTCATGATGCTGTAGTTCGCGTAGCCGCACCCGCACCGGAGCATGCTCGGCCGTGATAGAAGCATGTCCTCCATCGGGTCCATGAAGGGATACCACCGGAGCACCCGGCCCTCCGTCCGCATCGTCTCCACCCAGAACGCGACGAGCGAACGGATGCCGGGGTTGTAACTCTCTTCTGCCCATGCGGCGTAGTCCCGCAGGGGGTAATCATTCCAGAAGTTCGCGTCCATCTGCCAGTGGACAGCAGAGAACGGGAAACGGTCGTTCTCCGTGAGGTAGCGGACGGCCTCCACGATATCGGTATCCTCGGTCACTGTCATCCGGGCGATCACCTCGCCGGCAAACCCGCCTTCCAGGAGGTGATGAAGGTTCCTGATGACCCGTCCAAACGTCCCCTCCCCCCGGTGGGCATCGGTGAGCCCCTCGGGACCGTCGATCGAGACCAGGATCGTACCGATGCGGTTCGCGGTCGCAGGTTCGAGGCGGTCGAGGAGCGTGCCGTTGGTGTGCAGTATCAACCCCGATACCGGGGCGTCGCGGGCGATCTCGCGGATGAGGTCTGTGGCGAGCAGCGGTTCCCCGCCGTAGAAGGTCAGCACGGCGTCGGGGTCCCTCGCGAGAAACCGGTAGAGATCTTTTAGATCGATATCGAGGTCCGCCGGGAGGTCCTCATCAATGACGATCCCGGGCAGTTCCGGCGGGTCGATGGTGAACGCCTTCCCCCGGCAGTAGGTGCAGCAGAGGTTGCAGTTATCGGTCAGGATCAGGTGATAGTACACAGGTGGTCTCTTACTATTTGGGGGCCGGACGGAAAAAGGTGAGGATGTGGAACCCCCCGCTGTTTTCCGGATTATTCCGGCGGGGGATTCATGGGTGTTTTTACGGTTCTGACCGGTCGCACCTCCCACCTCCTGATCGGGGCAATGATCCGTATAGCCTCACAGACGTTTGGGGATAACTCTGGTGCTACAGGACTCTTCACAAATTAAGAAACTTTTCTTTTGTAAGGCGGGCCTGTTTCAGGATCGAGATGAGTGTCCCTCGGGGGATAGGGTCGCGTTGGGGAACGATGACGAGCAGTTTGTTTCCACCTTCCCCGGTTTTTTAGAGGGCCACGTGGCTTCCCTTTCCTCGGTGAGGGGCGTAATCGAACCCAATCGCCATCAGTTTCTTTATAACGTCGTCGGAAGAAACCTGAGGCAGCTTCGTCATGCCTCGACCTCGATAACCGAGGTGAACTTATGTCGGGATATCAGGATCGGCTCAATGTCCTGCAGGATCCCAAGTTCTCTTGCATTTTCCAGGTAGAGCTCGATCGCTTCACGGATATTATCCAGAGCTTCCTCCGGCGTATCGCCGCAACTGGCAACTTCGAGTTCCTGACACCTGGAAACATACGCCCCTTCTTCTTCCCAGATTAGAATTGTTAGCCGTAACTTCGCCAATCCGATCACCTTCAAAGAGATGTAGCAAGGAGTCCCCCGGTTTTAACCGGGGGAGGAATTGCGTCTCCCATCCTGCGTTTGTTGGTTTTGGATATACCGCTGAATAATCTCTGCGGATACATCCCCTGCAGTACCGACATAATAACTCGGAGACCACAATGACCCTTTCCAGAGAGCATTTCTCAGTTCGGGATGTTGGGCAAACAACTGTTTTGCGGAGACGCCCTTAAGAATTTTGACAATGGCGGTAGGCGACTCGGACGGCGATGCAGACAGGGAGAGGTGGATATGATCCTCCATCACAACGAGCTCGAGGATATCCCAGTTTCTCGTATCGCAAATGGTTTTCAGGATTGATTCAGCAGATTTTGAGCTAGCGTCCACCAACACCTTCCGCCGGTATTTCGTACACCATACAACGTGATAATGGAGAGAATATACTGCGGACGAAGCCTTCTTTTTTTCAGCCATGCGATAATACCACAAGGTATTTATGGATTGCTCACTAATAATACTATTGATGCTGAAGACTATCCGGGTAAAGCTCCTTCCCACGCAAGACCAGAAGGAGATCCTTCTGGCAACCATGAAGGCAGTCAACTCGGCATGTAACAGCATCTCTGAGTTTGCGTTTCAGAACAAGGTGTTTAACCGATTCGAGTTGCAAAAACAGATGTACCGGTCTATCCGTTCCGAGCATAGCCTCGGGGCACAGATCACCATCCTC
>DASQ01000007.1 GCA_002503885.1 Methanoculleus marisnigri
CCCCTTGATACCATTGACAACATTGACGCGGTTGGTTTTCGGAGTCGCCTTGAAGAGAAGATGATAGTGATCTTCCGCAGGTTCGTGAACAACAACGTCGATACCTAATTCGTCCGATAGGTTCCACACGATATCTTTCAGACGCTCTCGAATATCGTCAGAATACAACGCCTTCCGGCGATACTTCACTACTATCACCAAATGATAGTAGAGAGCAAAGACCGAATGTGCAGACCTATCAAATTTATACCTCATGTTGGGTGAATTATAATAGAATACCCAAGAGGATATACCTATCGCAGGAAGGAAGGGCGGCTCCGCTTTCATCCCCGGCCTGAAGACCGGGGACTTCCCGCTCCGCCCCCTTCACCCCCGCAAGTTAAAGACGCTCCCGATCACCGCCGTGGGGTGGTAGTGTGCCATCACCCGGACCGGGAAGGTACACTTCCCCTCCCGGGTTATGGTACCGGTCATTCGTCATCCGGCGAGAATTGGTGCCCGGGGTAAAATAGGTGCCGGGGGATCAGAGCGCCCAGGCTGGAATGTCGAGGGGGACTCCGATAGCCCAGAGGACGATCGTATAGAGGCAGATTATCCAGAGCACGACGCCAATAATATCGAGCGCCCAGCCCGACCGAAGAAGGTCCCCGGCATTGATGTAGCCGCTCCCGTAAGCGACGGCGTTCGGCGGCGTGGCGACCGGGAGCATGAACCCTATCGATGCACATACCGCGGCGGTCATCATCAGGACGATCGGGTTTATGCCCACGCTGACGGCCGTGATCGCTACGATCGGCATCAGGACGGCGGCCATGGCGGTGTTCGAGGCGATCTCCGAGGCAAACACGACCCCCAGCGCCACGATGAGGATCAGGAGGATTATCGGGAGCCCGTGGATGAGGGTGAGCGACTCGACAATCGTCGCGGCAAGCCCGCTCTCAAGGAACCCGTTCGAGAGGGCGATGCCACCGCCGAAGAGGAGCAGGATGCCCCAGGGGATCTTCACCGCCCACTCCCACTCCATGGTAAAGATGCCCTTCCTGCGGTCGACCGGGAGGACGAAGAGGAGGAGCGCCCCGAAGATCGCGATGGTGGAGTCTTTGATCCCCGGGAAGATCATATCCAGGCCCGGGATGACGATCCCGTCGATCTCCTTTGTCTGCTCGAATATCCAGCCAAGGGCGGTCAGGGTGAAGACGATGAGCGTCCACCGTTCCCCTGCGGAGATCGGGCCGAGCTTTCCGAGCTCCTCCCGAATGATCCCGCGGGCGCCCGGGAGAGCCGACCCCATCCCGCGGTAGGGGACCAGGGTGAGCCATATCCAGGCAATGAGGAGGAATATCGCGGCAAACGGAACGCCGAACTTCATCCAGGTGAAGAAATCGATGGTGGGTGCGTCAGGAAAGATCGTCGCGAGCTGGGCGATGAAGATCCCGTTCGGGGGGGTCCCGATGATCGTGGCGATCCCCCCGATGGTCGCGGCGTAGGGGATGGAGATGATCAGGCACCGGGCGAGGGCCTGCTCCCCCCTGTTGAGGCCCTCAAGTGATTTATCGGCCCCGGGGATGATCGTCAGGATGATCGCGACCGCGATCGGGATCATCATCATCGCGGTGGCGGTGTTCGAGATCCACATCGAGAGGAACGCAGTGGCGACCATGAACCCGAGCACCAGGCGTTTCGGGCTCGTCCCCACGACCCGGATGATATTGAGGGCGATGCGCCGGTGCAGGCCCCATCGCTGCATCGACATAGCGATGATGAAACCCCCGAGGAAGAGAAAGATCACTTCGTTGCCGTAGGACTCCGCCACCTTCACCGGGGAGAGGACCCCGAGCACCGGGAAGAGGACCAGCGGCAGCAGTGCGGTCGCCTCCAGGGGAATGACACCGGTGACCCAGAACAGGACCATAAGGACGGTGACTGCCGCAACGGACTTGGCCTCGGGCGCAAGGACGCCGGGGTCGACGGGGATTGCCAGGATCGCAAAGAAGATTAGGAACGATGCGATGATTACGGTGACCCTGCTCATCAGCAAAACAAGGAGAAGAAATTATTTAAGTCTAAGGAATTGAAATTTCAGCCTGCTCGCGTCGCCGTTGCCGAAGGGAGGCCAACCGGGCCGCGCGCCGGCGATCCCTGGCCGGGCCGCAGAGGTGGGGGCTGTGCCTGCGCCGCACCAACCTATATCAGCAGAATCAGCATACGGGATGTCATGGCACCAGATTGGATCCGCAGGCGAGGTCTCATGGTCCTCCTCCTCGCCGTCTGTATACTCGCCCTCTCTGTGGGGCAGGCCGGAGCCCGCGGCCCGGCGATCAGCGATATCCAGCCCTACGACACGATCTTCATCTACGAAGAGGGGCTCGACCTCTCGCAACTCCGTAACGCGACCACGGACAACCCCATCACGGAGCTCAGGAAGTACCAGAACGACAACCCTGACCGGGGGGTCACGAAGAACATCCCGGTCACCGACGACACGAACTTCGAGGTGCAGGACTTCCTCGTAGGCGAGGAGTATGGCACCTACTACGCTTTCAACCCGGTGGACGGGACGACAGCCCTCGTGATGATCCGCGAGCCGAGGATCTTCCTCGACGTGGTGCTCGCGAACCCCAACCACAACGAGCCACTGACCGGGCTCACGGTCTCCGAAAACACCCGGATCGCGTTCCGGATAGCCTCCCCCGACGTCGGGGCCTTCTACCAGGCGGGCGGTGTCTACCCGGCAACGGTCGACATCGTGCTCACCAGTCCGGGCGGCGCGGAGAGCACCGTCATCAGCGGGATCAACCTTGCCGGGCAGAACGTCAGTTCGACCCGGTTCTACACCGACGACCCCGGCAGGCCCGGCGCGATCCCGCTCTCCGGCCTTGGTGAGCAGGGGACCTACACCGTCCGGGCCGTATGGAGGACGCCGGCAGCCTTCGACGCTTACGCCGCCGACTCCGAACCCGTGACGTTCACGGTCGCCAACCGTGTCGGGGTCGATACCGGGACGCCGACGCCCACCGCGACCGTGACGGCCACGCCGACGGCAACCTCCGCACCGACAACCGTGGCGACGACCCCGCCCACGACCGCACCGACGGCGACCATCACGCCGGTCACAACCTCGACGACAGCGCCGGCAACCCCCACGCCGACCGCGGCACCGCTCCCGGTCACGGTGGTCGTCGGGGCGCTCGGTCTCGCCATTGTCCTCATCGTCAGGCGCCGGTGAGCGATCAGCAGGACCGGCAGCCGCAGCCACCGGTCGCGTCCCGGATACGGCGAAGGGCGGCGGCCGCCCACTTCGCCACACCCGGGTCGCCATCTTCGAGCGCCGACATAAGCGCCGGGACCGCTCCTTTGTCCCCGATCATCCCGAGGGTGTAGGCCGCCCACATCCGGAGGCGGGGATCGGCGTCACCGAGCGCGGCGAGAAGCTCCGGGAGGGCGGCCGGGCCGAGGGCGGCGAGGGCCTTCGCCGCTGCCATCCTCTCACCGCTCTCGCCGTCGCGGAGGATACGGATCAGTGCTTCGATCCCGTCCGTCACGGCGACTTGTTCTCCTTCTTCTCCGGTTCCGAATCGTTGGTGGCGAGGATCTCGTCCAGGCCCACGTAGATCGGGAAGACCTCATGGACGCCCGCGAGCAGGAAGACCCGGTAGACATCAGGCTGGAGCGAGCAGAGCGCCATCTCCCCGTCCGTCCGCCGCAGGTCACGGAACTTGCCGAGGAGCACCCGGAGACCGCTGCTGCTGATGTAGGCCGCCTTCTCCAGGTTCACGAGCACCCGTCTCCCACCCCGGGCCAGTACCCCGGAGATTGCCGTATCCAGGCGTTCTGCCGATTCCGCATCGATTCTGCCGTCAACCGATACGATTGCCGTATCGTCCCGCTCGCTGACCGTAACATCCATGGTTCTTCTATCGACGCGGAGGGGAAAAAGCCGCTCGTTTTGCACCGGGGCCTGAGCGGGAGCTTGGCATCGGGGGTTTGCCCGTTAAAAAAGAATGGTCAGTGGGTCTGCCGGTAGTAGTCCCATGCATCGACTACGGTAGCGTTTGCAAAGATGCAGACACCGTACTCGCTGCCGTCGGGGTTCTTCCGGATCTCGTAGGTGTGACCCTGCTCCGTGCACCAGACCGCGGCCGGGTTCGCGAGGCCGACGTTTCCGCCGCACCGGGCGCAGGCCCACGGGATATCGATGATATCGATCGGCGTCCCCCACTGCTGGAGGGTCACGGTGTCGCGGGCGATCTCCCCGACGAAGGCAAGAAGCATCCCGTCGACGCGGTAGGATTCATTAAGTCCAAGCGGGAGGTAGCGCTCGCCGTCATCGGCGACGATACCGTAGAACCCGCCCTCGAGGTCGATATAGGTGACCGTCCCGGTCTTCGCGACGAAGGTGGCGTTCCCGGCCGTATCGATCGCGACGACCTCGACCGGAGTCCCCCACTGCTGGAGGGTCACGGTATTCTCCTGCACCTCTCCAACAAACGTCACGTTCATGCCGTCGATCTGCCAGGTCTCGTTCAGGTCGAGCGGGAGGTAGCGCCTGCCGTCGTCGGTGACGAACCCGTAAAATCCACCTTCGAGGTCGATGTAGGTGATCGTGGCGTTCCCGGAGACGAGCAGGACACCGTCGATACGCTCGATAGATCGGATCTCCACCGGGGTTCCCCACATATGGACCCCTGCACCGCCGTCCTCCACGTCGGCGCTGAAGAGCACCCGGAGACCGTCGGTCCGGTACTCTTCCGGAAGATTGCCGGGCAGATAGTTCCTGCCGTCGTCGGTGACAATCCCGTAGAATCCGCCCTCGAGATCGAGATAGGTGACCGTCCCGTTGGCCGCAACCGACCGGCGGATATCGCCCTTCTCTATGCTGACGATATCGACCGGGGTCCCCCACTGCTGGATTGTCGCTGTCTCGCTCGCGACATCGACGACAAACATGACCCGAAGGCCGTCCTCCTGGAACGCCGCCGGGAGACCGGCGGGCAGGTAGCACTCACCGTCATCGGCAGTGATTCCGTAGAACCCACCCTCGAGATCGACGTAGGTGACCGTCCCGTTCCCGGTGATGCGATCGGCCTGCGTATCCTCTTCGCCGAAAGCCATGCACCCGCAGGCGACGATGGCCCCGAAGAGAACAAGGACGACGACCAGATACTTCGAATATGAACCCGTCATAGGCATCAACAACGATACATTCTCCAGCCGGATGTAAGTAGATTGCCTTAACTACGAAGGGATTCGGACTTATCCGCCTAAAAGAGCCGTTCGCCCATCAAAAAAAGAGTGTTACCGTCCGCCGACACCGCCGCCGCCGAAGCCGCCGCCGCCGCCGAAGGACCCTCCGCCCCCGAGCCCTCCGCTGCCGCCCGATGACGGCGGGGAGAAGAGGACGATCGGGGCAAAGATCATCGGCATGTTCGAGTAAAGCGGCACCCCGACGTCCGGGAGGCTGATGTTTAAGTTCTTCATGGCCTGCTCCACTTTATCACCGAGGCCGAGCGCTGTCCCGTAGACCAGCCACTCACCCCACATCGAGAGGTCGGCGGGCGAGTACTGCCGGATCAACGCGAGGTCCGAGAGGAAATAGGCGAACGCGTCCCACTCGAGTTTCTCCTTGTAGTGGTCGCCCTTCCAGAAGCCGAAGAGCGTCGAGGGGAAGAGGGCCGCGATCCCGACCTGGACCGCGACGATGAAGGAGAGGATGCCGGCCGGGATCAGCAGGAAGGCCGCGCCCGGCGCGAAGATGAACGCCAGGATCGCAAGCCCGCACGGGATGGCCCCAAGGAAGATGAGCGGGATGATCATCGTCCGGCCATCCATGATATACCTCCGGGAGAGCGTGGTATCCACGTCCCGGGTCAGGGCCGTAAGCGACTGCTGGTACTGCAGGATCCGGTGCTGGTAGCCGGGGCTCCGCCGGGCGGTCTCGGCAAACGCCGCCAGTTCGGCGGTGTCCACGACATGGTCGTCGGCGATATTGCCGAGGAAATTGAGCACCCGCTGCTCGTAGGGGTCAGAGGACTCTCCCGAGACGATCCGGACCGTGACAGCGTTGCCCTCCGGCTTCTCGGTTATCACGATCTTTCCCTGCCGGTGGAGATCGAGGACCGTCGCGTAGAATCCGTTGTTGTCGAACTCGAGGGCGTCACCCTTGAAGAGGAGGTTCACCTGCCAGGGCTTGAGCGCAGTATTCGGCGTGAAACTCAGGTATTCAGGCACCGTGAACGATTTCTCCCTGCCGTAGCGGAGGTAGACGCCGAGAAGGACAAACGGCATCGCGAGGACGAGAACGGTAGCGAGGCCATAGAGGATGCTCGCCGCCCCGTAGAGGATGGGGGGCCACCGGTTTGCGTCGGCCGTCTGCTGCTGGACATTCGGGACGAACTCCCCAAAGCCGCCGACTTTCTCGGTAAACGACGGATCGAGGATCAGTTCGACGTTTAACGCGTCGTCCTGGGGAGCGTTCCCCGTGATGACGACGGCGTCAGCCGTCCGCTCGACCTCGAGGGTCGGGGGATGCGTGTAGACCTCCTCGATATCCCCCGCGAACGGGAGAGTGATGCGCAGGCTCCGGTAGGGAACGTGCTTGTCGACGAGTTTCAGGTTCAGGTGCGCCCACCGGTCGTCGTACTCGATCGGCGGCCGGACCCGGTAGCGGTACTCCACCGTGTAGGTGCCCGGGACGAAGTAGCCGGGGTTGTAGAGGCCCACCTCGTTGTCGAACGCAAGACTCCGGATCGCCGCGAGGTCGGTGGAGGTCGCGGTCCCGGCCGCCGTCCGCACCTCGCCCTCAGAGTCCTTGACGTAGCCGATGGTCCCGGGCGGGGCGGTCATCCCGAGAAACTCGATATGCGGCCGGTCGATAGCGCCGAAGGTGAGCGGTGCGTCCCAGTAGCAAAAGAGCATCCGATACTCTCCCGCGGACCGAACATCGTAGGTATAGCGCTCGACCAGGGTTCCGTTCTCATAAAAGACGGCGTCGTAGTACTCGACATCCTGGTTCCCACCAAAGAGGCCGGGGAGCGCAGTTGCTCCGGCGACCGCCAGCACCCCGACGAGCAGGGTGATGGCAACGAGGGCGAGGACCTGCTGCCGTTCAGTCACGCGCATGGTTTATCAGAATGATATCGTCGGGACCCGCTCGATCTCCTCGCCGAACTCCAGGTACTCGAGCTTCGTAAAGCCCATGACGCCGGCGACTAAATTCGAGGGGATCGTGTCGGTCATGGTGTTGTACTGCTGGGCGATGTTGTTGTAAGTGTAGCGATGCCGGGCGATCTCGTCTTCGATCCCCTTGATCGCGCCCATCAGTTCCTGCACCGTCTGCGAGGTCTTGAGGTCGGGGTAGTTCTCCGCAACGGCGAGCAGCCGCCCGAGGACCGACCGGGATTCGCGTTCGAGTTCGTTTAAGTCGCCGGGGCCGGCGCTGCCGATGCGGGCCCGCATTGCGGTCACCCCGATCAGGGTCTCCTTCTCGAAGGCTGCGTAGCTCTTCACCGCGCCGAGGAGCTGCTCGATCATATCCAGCCGCTTCTTCATCGCGACCTTCACCTGCCCGACCGTCGCTTCGGCGGAGTTCTTGAGGGAGAAGAACCGGTTATAGATGCCTATTACGGCTGCCGCGATGCCGATGACGACCAGCACCACGACGGCGATAAGGACAAGAGAGATGATGTCCACCAAGATTGTCACCAATACAGTATGTGCCCTGCGGCATATTTAAGGGATGACCCCCGAAACCGCATGGAGGAGCGGGAAACCCCCGATACGATAGGAATAATCCGGGTTTTCCGTATCGGCCACGCTTTCCCGGGCGACCGGCTACTCCGCTATCTCCTCGCCGGAGCTCACCATCGCCACGACGTTGCCGTCTGCATCCCGGAGGAGGGCGTTGTGCCAGAGGATCGCTCGCTCCCGGCCGTCCCGGGTGACGACCGGGCTCTCCTCAAAGGGAGGGGGCTCGATCTGGCCGGCCACCAGGCGGAGGAAATTTTGCGCGAGCCGGTCGCGCAGGCGCTCCGGGACGACCGTTGCAAACCAGTTCTGCCCGGCGAGGTCTTCCTCGGCATAGCCCAGGATCTCGCTCCCCTTCCGGTTGACGAGGTCGATGGTGCCGTCCGCCCCGATCACCGCGATCATCACGCCGGCCGCGTCCAGATAGCCCTGCGCCCGGTCACGCTCGGTGACCAGGAGGTCCTCGGCGGCGGTGCGGTCGGTGACGTCCTCGGCGATCCCGAGCATGTATTTCAGCATGCCCCGGGAGTTGAAGATCGGGATCTTCTTCATGGAGAGTGTCCGCCCGCCCGGGAGGTGGACCTTCTCCTCAAGGGCGGCCGCCCGCTCTAAGAGCTCCCGGTCGCCATCGGCAAAGAAGGCCGCCATCTCCGGTGGAAAAAGATCCGTCGCCCGCTTTCCCGCCATCTCCTCCTGTGTCATCCCGAGGAAGGCCTCGGCGGCCTTATTCGAGAAGACAAACGTGTTTCCTTCCACCTCCCGGACGAAGACCATGCTCGGGATGTTGTTGACCACCGAGTAGAGGAACGACTTCCACTGGGTCACTCTCTTCGTGGCACGCGTCCGTTCGGTGACGTCACGACAGACCACCCGGTAGCCGGTGAAGTCGCCGATCATGTCGTAGACCGGCGTCCCGCTCACCTCAAGGATGACGGCACTCCCGTCCCGGTGATGCATCGTCCACTCAAAGAGGACGCCGGGCTCGGGGTCGGCAAAGAGCACCGCGAACTGCGCACGGACCAATTCAGCCTTCTCCGGGGCCATGAAGTCGCAGGGTGTCTTCCCGAGCATCTCCTCGGGCGCGTAGCCGAGAATATCCTGGCTTTTGGGGCTGACATAGGTGAACGTGCAGGTCTCGTCGACGTTCAGGATCAGGTCGCTGATCTTCTCGACGAGGCTCCGGAAGAGCAACTCGCTCTCGCGCAGGGCCTCCTCCGCCCGCCGCCCCTCGGTGATATCCTCGAGGATGATGGTGACACCCGGCGCCCCGTCGTTGAAGACGGTGGGCAGAAACTTGATCCGGAAGAAGAGCTCCTCGGCGTGCCGCAGGAACCGGAGTTCTTCCGTGACCTCGCGGCCGTTCAGGGCATCGGTGATCCGGCTCCATATCAGAGGATGATCGAACGCGGCGAGCGGCGATGTCTCGATACCATTCCCGATGATAGCATCCCGTTCGCTCCCGGCAAACGCACAGACGGCATCGTTTGCCTGGACGATCCGGCGCTCGCGGTCGAGGACCAGCACGAGATCCGACGAGAAGTTGAGCATGGCGGCGATGGGGACCCGTTGCGAGAGGTAGAAGACTTTGGCCTTCCCGTAGGTCTCCATCTCCACCTGGCCCGAGACGAGGAGGACGTCAAGATATCGGGAGACAGTGTTCCTGTTGATCCCGACGGCGGCGGCAAGATCAGAGACCGACATGCCGCGCGGGTGCTCTTTCAAGGCGCCAAGCAGGAGAGAGAGTGCGTCGGTAGTGGGATCCATGTGCAAACAGCATTTCACGCAGGGAGATATAGGGTTTTGCAGTGCTGCATGCTATGATGCCACACCCAATGCCACACCACAATGCAAGGCATTGACCAAAAAATATATTACCCACACAGATCAACTCATGATCCCCAGAGTCGAGAGACGGGGAATCTCTCTGACAAGCCGGACCACAAAGGCACGGTGGTCCGGGCCGGCACAAAACGGCTGGGATCGGTGAACAGAACATTCACCACGCTGATTGCACAACGTCACGGTGTACCGGAGAAACCCCGGTGCATCCAGGCACACCTCTCTAAACACTTATACCGGCACGGTGAACGGGAACCCGGGCGGGAGGCACAACCGCCCGGGATCTCCCGGAGACGCCGCATGGTTATCACACACCCGACAATACACCTCTTTTTTTGCTCGCTTAGGAAGAAACGTCCCGAAACAGAAAGCAACATCTATCTTCCATCAGAACGAAAAACTGTTCAATGAGCGGGCATGTTGAGATCCTCGAGAGAAGAGCAGGTGCCGTCGATATCATCGTGGTGAAGGGACGGCTCGACGCCGGCTCTTCAGAGAAGGCGGAAGAGCACATCAATAAGGTGCTCGATGCCGGGGGGAGAAGCCTCCTCGTCAACCTCTGCGACCTCGACTACATCAGCAGCTCCGGCCTCCGGGTGCTGCTTGTCGCGCTGAAGCGGCTGAAAAAGGACGGCGGAGCACTCCGAATCGCCTGTGCACAACCGCAGATCCTCGAGGTCTTCACCATGGCTGGGTTTCACCGGATCTTCTCCCTCTTCCCCGACGAAGCGGCGGCGCTTGCCGGGTTCACGGCGGGGCCCTGAGCGGCATCCCGGGATGGTGTAGACCGGTATGGCGTTCTCCATCATTGGCGATATGTTCCTCGTGCTCCTGCAGATGATCTGCGTCATCATGGTGGCCGCCTACCTGATCACCCGGACGGCGTCGTTCACCCGGGTGCTCGACGGCGTCTTCACCTGGAAAGGCCAGGCGACCCTCATCCTCCTCTTCGGGGCCCTCTCCATCTACGGCACCGAGAGCGGCATTACCATCCTCGGCGCCACCGCGAACGTCCGCGACCTCGGCCCCATGGTCGGGGGGCTCGCCTGCGGCCCGGTGGTGGGGCTTGGCGCCGGCCTGATCGGCGCGGCGTACCGCTTCTCCCTCGGGGGATTCACCGCCGTTCCATGCGCGACGGCAACCATCCTCGCGGGCCTCGTTGGAGGGGCAATCTTCCTTGCCGCCGGGCGGAAGTTCATCGGAATGCACGGCGCGGTCCTCTTCGCCGTCGGCATGGAGGTGTTCCACATGGGGATCACCCTCCTCCTCTGCCGGCCGTTCGACGAGGCGCTCGAGGTCGTCGAGGATGTGGCCTTCCCGATGATCATCGCCAACGCCACCGGGGTCTTCCTCTTCGCGCTCATCATCGGAAACCTGATCACCGAGCGGCAGACGAAGGCGGAACGGGATTCCTACCTCTCTGAACTCGAGCGGAAGAAGGCCGAACTCCGGATCGCGCATGATATCCAGATGAGTTTCCTCCCCGAACGGCTGCCGGAGGTCCCGGGCTTCGAGCTCGCCGCCCTCTCGCTGCCGGCAAAAGAGGTCGGCGGGGACTTCTACGACGCGATCCCCCTACCGGGGAACCGGACCGCCTTTGTCATCGCCGATGTTTCGGGTAAAGGCGTCCCTGCGGCGCTCTTCATGGCGCTCTCGCGGACGGTGCTGCGGGCGAACGCACTGGTGCCGAGGAGCGCCCGCGAAGCCGTCAGTGAGGCCAACATGCTGATCGCCGAGGACGCAAAGTCCGGGATGTTCGTCACCCTCTTCTACGCGGTCGTCGACCCGGCAACGAAGATGTTCACCTACGTCAACGCAGGGCACAACCCGCCTCTCCTCTTCCGGTCGGGCGGCGGCGGGCCCGCGGAACTGAAGGGGACCGGGATCATCCTCGGGGTCATGCCGGAGGCCGATTACCGGGAGGAGACCCTCTACCTTGAGAGCGGGGACCTCATTCTCTTCTACACCGACGGCATTACCGAGGCAATCAACCCCGGCGAGGAGCAGTTCGGAGAGAGACGGCTGATCGAGACCGTCACGGACTGCCGCCACCTGCCTCCGGCAGAGATCATCGGCCGGATCCGCGACGCGGTCACAGAGTTCTCAGGGGAGGAGCCTCAGTTCGACGACCTGACCCTCATGGTCCTGCGGGTGGCATGATGGCGGAACTCACCGTGCGGGCGGATCTCACGGAACTCGCGACGATCGCCGACTTTCTCGCCGAAGTGCTCGCCGGGAGCGGCGACGAGATGGTCTTTGCGGTCCAGCTCGCCGTGGACGAGGCCTGCAGCAACACCATCCTCTACGGGTACCCCGGCGGGGAGGCGGGGACGATCACGATCACCTGCACCGTGGACGACGACGCCGTCCGCGTGACGATCGCCGACGACGGCGCTGCCTTCGACCCGCTCAGCGCCCCGACACCGCTCTTCGACACCCCGGCAGAAGAGCGGCCGATCGGGGGCCTCGGGGTCCACTTCATCAGGACCGTGATGGACGGCGTGGCCTACGCCCGCGAAGGAGAGAAAAACCTCCTCTCGATGGAGAAGAAGCGGCCAGCGTCATCCTGACGCCGCGAGAAGCGATCCGAGCACCCGGGGAAGGTCCTCCTTCGCCGTGACGACCGCGGCCGACTCCTCGAGCATCAGGTTGACCCGTTCGTGGTAGCCGACGACGCGGAAGTCGGTCCGGAGCGCGACGATCCTTTTACCAAGAGCGTACGCATACCCCATCTCCCAGCAGGTTCCCGAATCGGCGTCCGCGCCGTCGATGACTGCGACAACGATATCGGCGTCGCGGAGCGCCAGGAGGTGCTGCGCAAAGATAGCCCGATGCTCCTCCCGGCACCGGGTGTGGCTCGTGTCCCCCACCTCCTGGGGGAGGTAGACATCGAAGAGGTGCGCTTCAAGGAGGTCCTGGAGGACGAGGTTGTAGGCCCGTTCCGCCTCCGAAAAGAGCGGGGCGGCAAGGTAGACCCGGTAACGGGCGAACTCCTTCACGTCGACCGCCGGGATATCCGGGAACCGGGCGAGGAACACCCCGCGACCGGGCTGTTTTACGGACGAGTAATAGGTCGCCGTCACCCCGCAGGTGGGGGAGGAGTCCACCCCGACGATCGCGAGCGGCGGTTCCCCCCGTTCACGGATGACGGCGCGGACCTCCGCTTCGAGCCGGTCGAGGAGCACACCAAACTCGTCGGTCGCAAGCCGCTCAAGATAGGATCCCGGCGGCCGGTCCGCCCCGAGGTAGATCGTCTCCGGGCAGGGGAGCGGGACCGTCTCGATCGAGAAGCGCCGGCAGCGCTCAATGGCCCGCTGGAAATAGCCGAGGTCCTCATCGGTTGTTATTCCGCGGGCGCGACACGCGGGACTCGCGATGCAGGGGGCGATGAGCACGTACATTGATAGTACCTGGGTGGCGTACCATAACAAGACAGATGATACCGCTCTACGCCTATCGGGACAACACCTGCGACCCCCGGAAGTGTACGGTGAAGAAACTGGCACACCGCGGGCTTGCCAGGATCGTCACCGCCATCGCAAGGATCCCCCGGTCGACCCTCCTCCTCGATCCAACCGCGGAGCAGGCGGTCTCCCCCGCCGACCGGGACCTCCACTCGATAACGGCGCTCGACTGCTCCTGGGAGGTGCTCGATACCGGGGCGGTCGCCTCCTGGCGCAACCGCCGGGCGCTTCCCTTTCTCGTGGCTGCAAACCCCGTGAACTTCGGCCGGCCGTTCCGGCTCACCTCGGTGGAGGCGATGGCCGCGACGCTCTACATCCTCGGGGAGAAGGAGCAGGCACAGGCGATCCTCGCTCCGTTCGGGTGGGGCCTGCGATTCATTGAGGTGAACGCCGACCCGCTGGAGGACTACGCACGGGCGAAGGACAGCGCCGAGGTCGTGGCCCTCCAGGCGCTCTATATGTAGCCGGAGGCTTGCAACGGGGATCCCTATAGGATTGCAAACCCGGGTACAACGACCTGCAGAGATAGAGCACTCCCCCATTCATGGACAATGAGGTCCGGTTACGCTTATCGGAGCAGAAAAAGAGAGCGCACCAGCGTTAAAGGAAGTGCGGGGGGTGGATGCCCACCCGGCCGCCCGAACGTGCTGAATGCCGCACGCGACGAGTGAGTGCGAGCACCTCCCACCGGGAGACGCTCCACTCGCGTCTACAGTTCTCTCATGTCATCGGGGTAATAGTTCCCCAAGCTATTAGATGACGCATGCGATATTTATACAATTCTATTCTAATATCACCACCAATCCCCATTTTCGCCGTAATTTACCAAAACGCTTTAGATGAGCCCGGCGTTTCCGGAACGATTCCTGCTTCGCACCCCCAGATGGCGAAACAAACGATAAATTGGCGGTACATTCGGGAACGAACCGTTCCCTGCCATCACCCGGAAGGTGTCCCCTCGAAGAGGCGCCGTATCGCCCTGGCATCATCGAGCATGGCGTGATTGTTGTCGAAGAAGATATACGCCCGCTCCGGGCAGATGCCGGCGATCTTATCCCTGACGCTGGTGAGTTCGCCGTCCGTGTAGTCATGCCGGTACCAGCCCTCCCGGCCGTGCATCCTGAGGTAGACGGTATCGCCGGGGAATATCCGTTCGCGGAAGTCGGGAGAGTCGACCGAGACCAGGACGGCCACCTCATGCAGTCTCCGGCACGCCCCGTCGTCACCGAGCACCGTAGGGTTCCTGATCTCCACGGCACACCGCTGCCCGAGGTCGATCGCCTCTACAAACGCGATGATGCGATCGACGTCCGTGAACGCCGGTGGGGCCTGGAAGAGGTAGAAGACGATGTGGTCGTCGAGGGGAAGGAACCGTTCATGGAACCGCTCCCAGACAAGAATCGCTTTCTCGTTGAACCGGTGCCGGTGAGTGACCGACCGGTTCACTTTGACGCTCCACTGCAGCCCCGACCCCGCATCGGCCCACGAACGAACTGATTTCTCCGAAGGGAGCCCATAAAAACTCGCGTTTAACTTGCGGGGGTGAAGGGGGCGGAGCGGGAAGTCCCCGGTCTTCAGGCCGGGGATGAAAGCGGAGCCGCCCTTCTTCACTTTCACCCTGCACGGATCGAGTATATCCTATCCCTGATTAACTATTCTGTTGTCTATGCTCATTTCCTACAAGTATCGGGCGTATCCAGACACAACCACAGAGACGCGGCTGATTACTGCACTCGATACCTGTAGGTGGCTCTGCAACAACCTTCTCGACGAATGTAATACTGCGCGGGAACACGGGTTCACTCCGACGATGCGAGGAATGCAGGCGCGGATCGTCACGCTGAAAGAGGAGAATCCATTTCTGAAGGG
>DASQ01000005.1 GCA_002503885.1 Methanoculleus marisnigri
CAATCCTTGGTGATGCTTGATCCGTTTCTTCAAAGTGGACATGGAAACGTGTCGGACAATCGCGATCTGTTCACGTCCAGTCATGCAGGCATGGGGGGTTCAAGGTTCAAGAGGGTATCGCCAGGAACTATATTCACGGTGTTTGCAGACGGTAACGGAAAGCGGCGGCTGCCGGATCTCATTCGATACCAACGCACCGGACCGCAAGATCCCTGCCGAAGATCTTCTTAATGGTGCGCCCCTCGGACCGAATCGCCGAGAGCTCAAGGGTGCAATCTGTTGCACTCACGATCTCGAGGGTCGCCTCTCTTTTGTCTGCAGAGGCGATGCGTGCATGGGTGATGAGGCTGGCATGGCCCCGGTCCAGGTGCTCGGCAAGGCGAAGAAATGCGGAGAGAATTGGTATTGCCTTCGATCCTGCGCCTGCCTTGGGCGATTTCTTCTGGTGATGCCGGGCCACTTCTGCGATGGTATCGATCTCCTGCCGGTCAAACCCGGGCAGATCCGCATTTCCGATGATATAGTGCGAGTGGAGGTGATGGTTGGAGAACGAGACGAGTTCTCCTATATCGTGCAGGTACGCTGCATATTCGAGCAGTTCTCGTTCTGCAGCGCCGAACGTATGCAGACCGGCCCGTACTCCGCTGTCGAAGAGTTCCAGCGAGAGGCGTGCGACCGTCTGCGCATGCTCCGGATTGGCTCTGCATGCGCCAAGAAGCCGCTGTACGCTCTGCCTTCTCTCCTGCAACCGGTCTGCGGGTGAGATGCCTTTTTGGCGCGAGAGATAATCGACGATCAGCCCGTCCCGCAGGCCCCGGTCGCTTATGCGGATCTCCGGAAGGCCGAACTCGTCCATGATCCCCTCAAGAATGGCGGCTCCGGCAATGATGATGTCCGTACGCTCCGGATTGATTCCGGGGACTTTCTTCCGCTGATCGAGCGGAAGCGAGCAGAGCATGGCAGCGGTCTTTCTGAGATCCTCCCGGGTGAGGATCGGAGGCGTATCCGGAAGTCGGTCCTGGAAAGAACGCCGGGCAATCTCCGCAAGATTCTGAATCGTGCCCGAACTTCCGTAGGCAACATCTGCACGACCTTTCTTAACCTGTTCCGCGGTTGGCATGACGGCGTCCTTTACACAGCGGCAGATGTTCTCGTAGACCTCCGGCGGCACGGGATCTGCCGCTCCGTCCTCGAAGAATTGGTTTGTGAGACGTAGTGCCCCGAGATTGAGGCTCTCGAGCAGACGCTCCCGCTCCCGGTCCGCGAGGATGATCTCGGTGCTGCCGCCGCCGATATCGACAAAAAGTGCAACAGCACCGCCCATCTCAATGTCTCGCGAGACCCCGAGATAGATCAGGCGCGCCTCCTCGATCCCGGAGACCGTCCGGACGCTAAGCCCTGCCTCATCTTGCAGCCTCTTGAGGAATTCTGCGCAGTTTCGCGCCTCTCGTGCGGCGGACGTCGCTACTGCGACGTACTCTACTGCGCCGAAGCTGCGTGCAAGGTCGGTGAACCTCCTGCAGGCACGGACCGCGCGGTCCATCGCGTCGTCCCTGAGCCAGCCCCGGGCGAACTCCCCCTCTCCGAGCCGTACAACTTCTTTCTGCTTCGTAAGCACGGTATAGGACTGTCCGGACTCAAAACGGGCTACAAGGAGGCGAACGGAGTTCGTGCCGAGGTCGAAGAATGCAACGACCCGCCCTTTTTGGGGTGCGGTCATTCGATCACAAGCCTCCGTCGATAGACCGACTCGAAGAGATCGCTCTTTTTTAAGGCAGACTTCCGTTCTTCGACGGCCGGAGAAGAGAATGTGCAGTTGATCACGATCCTGTCCGGGTGGATGCCGCAGCCGATCTCCCGGACTGCATCGGTGTGCGCGACGTCAAGCCCGTCTGCAACCCTCAGCAATGCCGCAAGTTTGCATACCAGTTCCCGGTCGGGGGCGTTTAGTTCCGCAAACGGGGTATGGGACTTCTTTGGGAGCGATTTCCTGTGGTATCGCGCGATGTTTCCTATGATCCGCCGCTCGTATTCATTGAAGGGAAGCCGTTCCTCACGCCGGATCGTCTCAAGCGCCCGCTTGTGGTGGCCTGCCCGGCCTTCTGCCCACCCGATGTCATGCAGCAGTGCGGCATATTCGAGGTACTCGCGATCCGTTTCGGTTCGTCGATGGAGCGGCTGCAGTTCGTCGAAGAGCCGGAGCGCAAGAGTGGATACCTGCCGGGCGTGTCGGATATCTCCGCCGTATTCCTCCACAACGTGCGCGATTGACTCGGTTCGGCTACTTGTGCTGTTCGACATTGCTCTGTTGTGCCTCCGTTGTCCGATCGATCTGCTGAGCTGTTGGCTCTGTAATCTTATGACCCTTTATTGCGTCGGGCTCGCAGTCCTCCTCCCCATGCATCTCCTGTGGTGCTTCATCGTATGCGACCGGAATATGCTCGATCGCGAACGGATCCTGCCGCAGGAGCGCATAACCGGCCCGTGAATCGCCGTCACCCGGCTTTCCGGCACTACCGGTATTGACGAACCAGACCCCGTCGACCTCGGTCGCGAACGGGCGGCGGGAGTGTCCGGTAACGATGATGTCGGCTTCAGCTTCGGCCGCAAGGTGCTTTAATCGCTGATCTAAGGCCCTTTCGGAGATATTATCGGTGATCGAGGATGGACCCCCGTGCGTGAGGAGTAAGCGCTTCCCGAAGAGCGTCAGGCGGACTGTTTCCGGCAGCGTTCGGAGATATCTCCTGCTTTTCCGTGAAAGGCCGCGACGGACCCGCAGCAGCGTCCTGTGCCGTTTCCTGTTTTTGGAAGTCTTTTGAACTCGTTTTACTCCGACTACGTCTCGATCAAGGTTGCCGATAACGCTGATGATATTCTCTGTCTTGAGCATCCGCACGACCTCGTTCTGGGACGAACCGTAACCGATGGAATCACCGGCATTCAGAATGAGCGTTGCGCCCCGTGCCCTGGCATCGTTGAGGACCGCCGCAAGAGCGGGATGGTTTCCACGCACGTCCCCGATGAGGGCAACCGCTGCCGGCGTATCCTGTTTTCGGCCCAGCAGGGGGGTGCTTATCGTCTCGCGGAGGCTTTCCCACAGTCTTTCCTCATTCTGCTCGGTCCATGTCCGCACCAGCAGTGCGTGGAGTTCCTGCCTCCGCCTGTTCCTGTCGTCGATGAGGTAGCGGATGCCCGGCTCCACGATCCTGAAAAACTCAAGGTGCCCGAAGTATTCCTGCTGCCGCTCCTTCTCCGAGTCGAGAAATTCAGGCAGGCACCCAAGCCAGACGTCGCAGTCGTGCAGCTCGCCGAGAACGTCTTGAAGATGCTTCACCGGCGTCAGGGGCTCTTTTATGCCGCAATCGTACAGGTCCCGGAACACTTCCATGGTGTATCGGAGGCGTTTTACGGCGATGCGCATGGCATGGTGCTCGCCGGTCCGGTCGGGCATGGCGATGAAGGGCTCAAACCGGAATACCTCGTCGATCTGCTGCGTGATATGGGAGAACGCATGCACATACGCTGCAGGCGAACGGACGTCGGTGTTGCGGAACTCCTCCCTTTCAAGATACCCGGCAAGAGTGTCTTCCATCACCCCGACGACCCCCGTGCTCTCCAGACGGTCGATCCCTGCAATAACATCCGGCTGAAGACTCGCTCTTCTCTGCTGAAGACGCAGAAGGAGACATTTGAGTCCGAGAAGAAGGTCCCGGGTAGCAGGCTCGGCTGCGACGGTGATCTCCTGCGGCAGTTCCGCGCCGTTCCGCGTGGCGGAGTCTCTCTCGCCGACATTCCCGATAATGGATAGGAGAAACTCGATCTGGACGTCTGCGTCCCTTGCGGCCCCGAGCGCCCGCGTGATGGTCCGGACCTCCTTGTTCCAGAACCGATATTCTTTGCCGGAGAAACAGTCCTTGAACAGTGGAAGAGCTGCCCTTATCCGCCGGGATGCCACCCGCATCCTGTGGACAGATTCGATATCGTCTGCTGCGCGGACACCTTCGATCTCGGCGCTGAAGGCTTTGAGAAGGCCGGAGATGTACCTGGCCCCGTACAGACAGGTCCCGTGATCATGTGCACTCGTCATCATGCCACCCCCCACGGTGTGCAAGCATCCAGTCCTGCGAGTTGAGAGGCTCTTCTCCCGGAGCCGGGCGTATCCGCTCGTAGGTGCCGTCGCAATGTAACATTCGCGCGATGGCGGTATCCTGGAGATGGACCTGCAGGATATCCTTGACAATCGCCTCCCGCATCTCCGGATCGACGACCGGAAAGAGCGTTTCCACCCGTCGATCGAGGTTTCGCGGCATTAGATCCGCGCTCCCGAGCAGAACCTCCTCGTTTCTGCCGTTTCTGAAGTAGTAGATCCGGGAGTGTTCAAGGAACCGCCCGACGAGCGAGGTGACGGTGATCGTATCGCTGACCCCGGGTATCCCGGGCCGGAGGCAGCAGATCCCCCGGACCTGCAGGTCCACTCCGACACCGGCTTCGGACGCCCGGTAGAGCGCCATGATGCAGTCGTGGTCTACGAGTGCGTTCAGTTTCATGGCGATATAGCCGTCACCGAACTCCTGCTGGCGCCGGACCTCCCGCTCGATCCGTGCGATGATCTCCTGCCTCATGGTCCCCATCGACCCGTGGGAGACGATGAGCCTTCGGTACCCCGACTTCCTGGAGCACCCGGTGAGCGCGTTGAAGAGGTCGGCGACGTCCGCGCCGATCTCGGCGTTGCAGGTAAAGAGGCCGAGATCGGTGTAGATCCGCGCCGTCCCGGCGTTGTAGTTTCCCGTCCCCATGTGAGTATAGGTTACGAGCGCTCCTGCCTCCCGCCGGACGACCATGCACATCTTTGCGTGGACCTTCAGGCCGACGAGCCCGTACACGACGTGGACACCTGCCCGTTCGAGCGCCCGCGCCCAGCCAATGTTGTTTTCTTCGTCGAACCGCGCCTTCAGTTCGACGAGCACCGCAACCTGTTTCCCGTTCATTCGGGCCTCCATCAGTGCTTCGACGATCGGGGAGTTCAACCCGACCCGGTACAGGGTCTGCTTGATGGCGAGCACGTTCGGATCGCATGCAGCCTGTTTGACGAACTCGATCACGGGTGAAAAACTGTCATAGGGATGGTAAAGCAGGATGTCCTGCTTTCGGATCGTGGAGAAGATATCCTCTTCGCCGGAGAGGGCGGGCGGGTAAGAGGGAAGGAACGGCTGGTCTTTCAGGTCCGGGCGGTCGACCGCTGCAAGTTCCATGATGTCGGCCATGCCGAGGGGGCCCTCGGGCGTAAAAATCAGGCTCTGGGGGAGGCAGAATTTTGCCGTAAGCATCTCTCTCACCCATGTCGGCATGGAGCAGTCGGCTTCGAGGCGGATCGGTTCCCCGATCCGCCGGAGCTCCACGCTCCCCTCGATCGCGGTGAGGAGATCCGAGGCCTCGTCCTCCTCGATCTCGAAGTCTGCATCCCGGGTGATCCGGAACGGGTATGCGGCAACGACCTCTACCCCGGGGTACAGCCGGTCGAGGTTCGCGGCGACGAGATCCTCGAGGAAGATGAAGTGGTGAGCGTTCGCCCCGGAAAGGCTCTCCGGGTCATCGGCGTCGAGGATATCGCCCGGGACCCGGATGAGCCTCTGGAGGATGTCGAGCGGCACTTTCAGCCGGGAGAAGACCGTTCCGTGCTCGGGATCGTTGATGATGACGGCGAGGTTCAGGCTCAGGCCTGAGACGAACGGAAACGGGTGGCCGACGTCGAATGCCAGTGGGGTGAGCACGGGAAAGACCTCCTGCTCGAAGAAGTCTTCCAGGGCCCGTTTCTGGTCGGGACCAAGGTCCTGGTGCCGGTGGATGAGGATGCCCGCCCGGTTCAGTCCGGGGAGGATGTCTTCGCTCCAGCACCGGGAGGCCTCCTCAAGCAGCGGTGTCAGGTCCTGACGGATCGCTGTCAGCTGCTCGGTCGGCGTCATCCTGTCCGGGGGGGCTTCGAGTGCGCCGCGGGTCCGCTGCCGCCGGAGCCCGGAGACCCGGACCATCATGAATTCGTCGAGGTTGCTCCAGAAGATCGAGAGGAACTTCACTCGCTCCAGCAGCGGGTGCCGGTGGTCCTGCGCCTCCTCGAGGACGCGCCGGTTGAACTGTATCCAGCTCAGTTCTCGGTTGAGGTAGTACTGAGGCGCATCCAGCTGCACTTCCGGATGCGTCTTTTGGGCAGGTGCATGGGTAATATCGGCGTTGTCGGGCGGCATTACTCTCTCCTCTGCTGTCAGGCCCGACAGCAGGCGCATATATAGTTGTAAATATTTACTTCATCAGCTATATTGTTTTTCCGGTTAATAAATAGTATTCTAACAAGAGATGATTTCCCGGTGCCGGGATCGTTGCGAAATAACCGGTCGATCCTGTTTTAGGCGGAACAATTAGAGTGTTTTTATATGGGTCTAAATTGGTGATATAATATTTTCCATTCGGAAAAAAGTCGTTGGTTCGGTGTGATCACGAATCTGGTGTGATATATCCTAACCTCCCGTAGCGATTAGGCGCACGGGACCATCTATTCTCACGATAGTGGCTCCTTTCACCATTATTCGCTTCCTTTCTCCCTTTTCTGTCCGGCCTACTGAGGCGTAATGTGCCTATAAAATTTAGGCACTGCGATCCGCTTGGCCTTTCGATTCTAATAGGATTACAGAGATATTTCCGAAAAAAAGAGATTTATCACGGGATTGGTGGAACAGTGCGCCTAACTTTTCCGGGAGTTTAGGATATATCTTTCAGATTGCTAAAACAGCCTTACTTGCTGAGGTGTTGAGCTACAATGACAAAGTGAACAAAATTCTTGATAGGTGCAAAGATGCTGCGTCTGTTGCCGCCGATAGGGCAACCGTAATGGCCGACTCTGCATCAGCCGGTATTTCAGCAGGCGTCAAAGAGATGCGCGAGACATCGGTGCCATCCTCGCGTACAGGTGACGGCAGTTATTCCCGGGACGGGGATACCCACGCAGCAGCAGAAGCGGGCGAATGCGTGCTCTCCGGAGGAGAGAAAACAGGGTTGTCCGGGCCGCCCCTCTCCTGAAAAGAGGTTAATAGATGGGACGGGTGGGTGCCACGTACACGGGGCCCGGATAGGTCGGGTCCGGCTCCCATGTCCATGTCGGGGCAGGTGTCCATACCGGATCGGGCCCGGGATCCGGGTTGTAATAGGTGCTCTCAAGGAGAACATCCCTGGTCACGGTCTCGCCGCGACCGATATACAGGTATTCGAGGTATGGCTCGTATCCCTGTTTATATATCTCCAGTTTACGCGATCCGGGGCTGACCTGAACGAGCAGGTCATCCACTGCGTCTGTCTCTCCCAGGTACTCGCCGTCGACATAGACGGATGCTCCTGAAGGGACCGTCCAGATCAGGATGTATCCGTAGTCGGAATACGTTCCCGTCAGGGAACCGCTCTCGCTCTCCGATGACTCGAAGATGCCATCAATACAGCCTGATGTGAGAATGGCGGCGGCGAGAAGGATGAGCAGGGGGGAAAGGATCCTGCCGGCATTGTTTTGATTGAACTGCATACACAGCACTCCATATGTTTGTATTCTGCATTCGGGGTGTATCTGTCGTTGCAACCGTCTGCAGTCCCTTCCCCTCACGGGAGTGCGCACCCCGGGAATGGCGACCTGCAATAGCGCCAAACTGTCCAGACGTTTAACGGCAAATTAACACTTCTAATAGAGAATTCTGTTTCCTTCAAGGCATTTAACGTTTGTGAAAAAACGGGCATAGATTCAGCGATGGACGGGAAAATTCGCATCTCTCTTCAATTTCTAAAAATCAGGCCTTATAATTGGCTTTCTCCAAACCTCTTTGCCTCATCGGGGGTGAATGCATACTCCGGCTCGTAGGGGTTGCCTCCTGGACGAAGATGCATCCCGATTCCACGGAAAAGGCGTCGTCCCTCTACCGTTGGCAATGCAACAACTCCTTGCTCCCTATCGGCAGCGATCGCTGATATTTTCTGCATCAAACGCTTCCCGTAACCACGATGCTCCAGTACTACGCCTATGCGGGAGATGTAAATGTTCTGCTCATCCCCATACCTGGTGCAGAACGATAGGGCTCCAAGTAATCTCCCTTCAGAGGATTCAAGAATTAACAGTTCCTCGTCAAGATCCGCGATGCCGTCCCACGCATAACGGGCTCCATCGTTCGAACGGAAGATATCCGCCCATTCCCGTCTTGCTCTTTCCAATACTGCCTGCCTCTCCCGGATATTTTTACGAATGCAGGTAACCTTCAGCTCATCCATAAACCCCACCACCAACCACTATTTCCCGGCGTTCTTTCTTAAAACTACTTCTTGAGATCGTCTGGACGTGGGAAAAATGCCCGGAGAGCGCCCCATTATTGAATTCATAATGAGGGCCGGCCTGGAGGGGTTCGCGGGCGACCTGGTGGGGGTGAGCGTTACGGTGCAACAGCGGGTTTTGTCTTTTGCGTGGGTGTATACGGGTGAAGTCATATGGCCCCACATTACTGCCCTCTGAAATCTGTTCTCTGATGGTCCGGATGCGGGAGTTCCTGCTGCGCCTGTTTTCGCCGCTCTAAAAGTGACCCCTCTCGCCCGTTTAAATTTGACCCCTTAGATGATCATAACCTCTTAATATAGTTCCTGGCGATACCCTCTTGGACCTTGAACCCCCCATGCCTGCATGACTGGACGTGAACAGATCGCGATTGTCCGACACGTTTCCATGTCCACTTTGAAGAAACGGATCAAGCATCACCAAGGATTGCCTGAA
>DASQ01000121.1 GCA_002503885.1 Methanoculleus marisnigri
AAGAGATCAACCTGTTTGACGTTGATGAACGTCTGTCCTTCGGGCAGATCAAACGTTAGCGGGACGGCGTTGTAGAAGTGCGAGAATCGGATCCGACCCTCGGTGATCTTGAACCCGCTCTGGTTGTACCGGAGCGTGCAGAAGTGATCCTTGCCCTTGAATCCCGGGGGGTTGGCGTCTTCGTCACCGTTGCTTCTGAGTGCAAAGAACGACTTGAAGTTGTCGTCCAGCGATTTGAGCGTGGTCTGCAGAACCTTGGAATAGACCCACGTATACCCAGGATACTTCTTCTTCAGTTCAGGCAGATCGTTGGCCTGCTGGACGTACCCGATATACTCTTTCTCAGGTAGATCCTTGTTCTCCCGATAGTTCCGGGTTCTCTCGGCAAGAGCAACGTTGTAGAGTAACCGACACTTTTCAGAGAGATGCCAGAGCACATCGGCCTGATCGGGATCTACAGAGATCTTGATCTTCGTGGCAAGGTGCATCTGAAAACTCTCCGGCAGGTTCTCTCAGTAAGTATGTGCTGTCCTCTGTCATAGAGATATGGGATGTGGGGGCGGGGGGATCGCTGGACGAAGGGGCGCCGCTCCCATCCCCCCGCTTGCGCAGGGGGTCTTCCCGCTCTGCCCCGCGAGCCCGGCAGAGATAAATCTATGTAGTGGTCGTTTGAATGAATGACTATGGTACTGAGTGAGACGGCAGCAAGCATAAAGAATATGGAGATCCGGGGCGCCGGCAGGATCGCACGGGCGGCGGTGGAAGCACTGGCCGATTATGCCCGGGATCTTGACGTATCCGACCCCGAGACCTTCAAGCGGGAGATGCAGAGGGCGGCCGATATCCTCACCGCCACCCGCCCGACCGCCGTCTCGCTCCCAAACGCAGTGCGAAGCGTGATGCGGGCTCTCGACTCGTTCGAGTCCGTGGAGGCTGCACGGGACGCGGTTCTTACCCGGGCAGCGGAGTTCGTCGACCACTCGGAGCACGCCGTCGAGCGGATAGCGGCAATCGGGGCACGCCACATCTCCGACGGCGACGTCCTCCTCACCCACTGCAACTCCGAGGCAGCGCTCGGGTGCATCCTCGAGGCCCACCGGCAGGGCAAGGAGATCGATGTCTACGCGACGGAGGTCCGGCCCCGGGGCCAGGGGCTCGTCACCATCAGGACCTTAAACGACGCCGGGATCCGCACAAACTATATCGTCGACTCGGCGGTCCGCTACTTCATCAACGACGTCGACCTCGTCATCGTCGGCGCCGACGCCATCGCGGTGAACGGCGCGGTGGTCAACAAGATCGGGACCGCCCAGATTGCGCACGCAGCACACGAAGCCCGGACAAACGTCATCGTTGCGGCGGAGACCTATAAGTTCGCGCCGAGGACCATCCTCGGGGAGCTGATCGAGATCGAGGAGCGGGACCCCGCCGAGGTGCTGCCCCGGGAGGTGGCGGAGGAACTTCCCTTCGTGCGGGTCAGGAACCCGGCCTTCGACGTGACGCCCGCGGAGTACATCGACCTGATCGTCACCGAGCAGGGGGCGATCCCGCCGGGGCTCGCGTATACGGTGATCCGGGACTACCTGGGGTGGAAGATCGAGGAACTGCGGTAGGGAGCAGGGCAACGGCACACCCGAATAAAGCACCACCGTTTATCACCCGCCGCTCCCAATACCTACAATAGAGAGGCTACACTATGGAGATGGAGATCGGATTTACCAAACTGCAGGGAAACGGCAACGACTTTATTCTGATTGACGAATTCGAACAGGAAGCCATCCCCGAGGAGATGAAGGGAGCGTTTGCGGCGCTCTACTGCGACCGCAGGTTCGGCATCGGCGCCGACGGCATCCTCTTCCTCCAGGCATCCAATGCCGCCGATATCCGGATGCGGCTCTTCCAGCCCGACGAGAGCGAGGCCGCGATGTGCGGAAACGGCATCCGGTGCCTCGCGAAGTACGCCCACGACGCCGGCTACGTCAAAGAGTCCTGCTCGGTCGAGACCGGGGCCGGGATCGTGGCGGTGACGATGGGCTACGCGGACGACGAGTTCACCGCGACGATCACGATGCCGGCGCCGAAATTCGAGCGGAGCGCCATCCCCGCCGCCGGGAACGGCGAATACAAAGAGGAGATCCGCAACTTCACCGTCTACGCCGCGAACACCGGCGTCCCTCACGCCGTCGTCTTCGTCAAAGAGATAGGCGCCGTCGACATCGCCACCGCCGGCCCCGCGATACGGAACCACCCCTCCTTCCTTGAGGGTGCGAACGTCAACTTCGTCGAGACCGCCGGTGATGTGCTCCGGATCCGGACGTTCGAGCGCGGTGTCGAGGCCGAGACCGAGAGCTGCGGCACCGGCGCCACCGCGGCGGCAGCGGTCGCCCGCCACCTCGGCAACGCCGGGGAGACAGTAAGAGTCGAGACAAAAGGCGGGCCGCTCGTCATCCACTTCGGCGAGGACGTCACCATGGAAGGCCCCGCCGAAACAGTCTTTGAGGGCACTATACTTTTCTGATCCCATCCTCGGTGATCAGAAAATCAAACGTGAGCCCTTCCGGCCGGGACCGGTGCTTCCTGAGCATGGCCCGCCGGACGCTATCCTTCTTTTCGAGCCTCACGATGGCCTTGGAGAGGTGCTCGAGCGCCGTCCCCCCGAGGCCGGAGACCCGTTCGCGTTCGATATCCATGAAGATCTGGTTGGTGATCAGGACCGGGATGTCGTACTTCTTCGCAAGCCCGAGGAGTTTTATCATGTGGTGCAGGAGCTTCCGCAACGCCTCCCGCCCGAGATCGAGTTCCGTCCGGTAGAGGGCGGTGGCCGAGTCCATCACCAGCAGTCCGATGGAGGCATGGTCGCTCGCCTTGAGCAGCCCTTCCGTATCGGCGATCATCGTCCCCTGCTGGGCGAAGTCGAGCGGCTCGAAGAGGTAGAGCCGGTCTGCGAACTCTGCGGCGTCCGCCCCGGCGATCTGCGTAAACCGCTCCACCGAGAACCCCTCGGTGTCGATGTAGACGACCGAGTTCCCGGCCCGGAGAGAGGCCACCGCGGCCATCAGGCAGAAGGCGCTCTTGCCGCTCGCGGACTCGCCGTAGATCTGGGTGATCGTCCGCCGCTCGAGCCCGCCCCCGAGCAGGTCGTCGAGGGTCTGGCTCCCCGTGCTGACCCGGTCCGGCTTCATGGTGCGAGCACACCCCGCTCGAAGAAGAGGCGGCGTGCAGCCGCTTCGACGGCGCCGGCGACCTCACGGAACGGCACCCCGGTCTCCCGGGCACACGCCGCCGCCTGCTCGTATTCCGCCTTGAAGGAGGTGATCTTCTCCCCCGACCAGCCGCACTTCACGTCGATCATCCACTCCCGGCCACGTATGGCCACCGTGACCGCTTCAACCGTCCGTTCGGCGACCGACCGGTGAACCATCGGTATGCACCGTATCCCGAGCGTCCCGAGCTCCCGGGCCATCACGCCCACGAGGCTGTCGGTCGCATCGGGGCGGCATACCACCCGGACGAGGTGCCCGCTCCGCCCTTTCTTCATCACGAGAGGAATGGCGCTTGCGTCCCGTGCCCCCTCCTCCATCAGGCAGCCGATCGTGTAGGCGAGGGCCTCCCCGGTGACGTCGTCGACGTTCGTCTCGAGGATATCGACCCGGTCCCCGGTGGCCCCCTCCGCCGTCGCGACGAGCATCGACCGGAGGACGTTGGGTCTTCCCGCCGGGTTCCTGCTCCCGGCCCCGTAGCCGACCGCCCGGATGGTGCGAGAGCCGAGGTCTTCGGACCGGACCGTGGAGAACTCGGCGAGGAGTGCGGCTCCCGTCGGGGTGCAGAGTTCCCGCTCCTCGTTACCGGAGACGGTCTGCAGGTCTGATGCGGCGAGGATCGCCACCGTCGCCGGGGCGGGGATGGGGAAGGTCCCGTGAGCCCCGACCGCAAACCCACGGCCGAGGGCGACCGGGAGGACGGCCACGCCGTCGACGCCGAGGGCGTGGAGGGCGGTGCAGGCCCCGACCACGTCGGCAATGGCGTCGTCCGCACCCACCTCGTGGAAGTGCGCTCCGGGCCCGTGGATGCTCTCCTCGGCCCGGTGTATCCGGAGAAAGACCCGCCGTGCCATATCCCGTGCGGGGGCGGGGGCGTCGCTCCCGGCCACCCGGTCGAGCACCTCGTCAAGAGTGCGGTGATCCACCGGGGCATGCGTTTTCACCTGGACCGCACGAATACCGGAGCGGTCTACCCGTTCTATTGTCGGTTCGCCGACGACGGAACGCATGGCTGTCCTGACAGGTTCTTCATCGGCTCCCAGATCGAGCAGAGTTCCGATGATCATGTCGCCTGCGGCTCCGTTGAACGGGTCGAAGAGAAGTATGTTCATGCGTCTCCAGTACTTATAAATCCCCGAAATATAAGAACTAGAGGTAATGCCCGAGATATACTTGAAGGTAGATAGCGCTTATCCGGAGGATCAGGGGGCGGGCAAGGCACGGCTTGACCCTGATACCATGCTGCAACTTCGGCTCAACCCCGGAGACCTCGTCGCTATCGAAGGGAAGCGTCGGACCGTGGCCAAGGTCTGGCGTGCCATGGTGAACGACTGGCACCAGGGTAAGGTCCGGATCGATAACTTCACCCGGCTCAACACCGGTGCCAGCATCGGGGATCGGGTGAAGATAAAAACGCTGGATGCGGAGGACGAGGCGAAACGGGTCGTGCTCGCGCCTCCCGAGGACCTCCCCAAGCAGCTCCCCATCAACTACGGCAGCATCGTCAACAAACTGATCGACTTTCCGGTCGTCAAAAACGACTCCGTGCCGATCCAGGCAGGGCTCCCGTTCATGCAGCCCCAGCTGGTCGCGTTCAAAGCCGTGGTGGTCGAGCCGGAGACCGCCGTGATCATCACCAAGAACACGAAGATCGAGTTCTCCGAGAAGCCTGCGGCCGGGTTTGAGGGCGTAAAGAGGATCAGCTACGAGGACATCGGCGGCCTGAAAGGCGAGCTGCAGCGTGTCCGCGAGACGATCGAACTGCCCATGCGCCACCCGGAGATCTTTAGGAAGCTCGGTATCGAGCCGCCGAAGGGTGTCCTCCTCTACGGTCCGCCGGGGACCGGAAAGACCCTGATCGCAAAGGCGGTCGCAAGCGAGAGCGGAGCGCATTTCATCTCCATAGCAGGGCCGGAGGTGATCTCGAAGTACTACGGTGAGAGCGAGCAGCGGCTCCGTGAGGTCTTTGAGGACGCACGGCAGCACGCTCCCGCCATCATCTTCATCGACGAACTCGACTCCATCGCCCCCCGGCGCGAGGAGGTGACCGGGGAGGTCGAACGGCGCGTGGTGGCCCAGCTCCTCACCATGATGGACGGGCTTGAAGAGCGGGGGCAGGTCGTGGTGATCGGGGCCACGAACCGGCTCGACGCCATCGACCCCGCCCTCCGGCGTCCGGGACGGTTCGACCGGGAGATCGAGATCGGGGTCCCGTCGGAGGACGACCGGATCCAGGTGCTCCATATCCACACCCGTGGTATGCCGCTTGCTGACGATGTCTCGATCGCCTCCATCGCCCAGCAGACCCACGGGTTTGTCGGGGCGGACCTCGCCGCCCTCGCACGTGAGGCGGCGATCAAGGCACTGCGGCGTTACCTCCCCGAGATCGACCTGGAGGCCGAGGAGATCCCGCCCGAGACCCTCGATAAGATGGAGGTGCTCGGGCGGGACTTCCGCGACGCCCTCCGCGACGTGGGCCCGAGCGCCATGCGGGAGATCCTCCTCGAAGTGCCCCACACCTCCTGGGGAGACGTGGGAGGCCTCGAAGAGGCGAAGCAGGATATCCGCGAGGCGGTGGAGTATCCGCTCACCCAGCGGGAGCGGTTCGAGAACCTCGGTATCGAGCCGCCGAAGGGCGTCCTCCTCTACGGTCCGCCGGGGACCGGAAAAACCCTGATCGCAAAGGCGATTGCAAGCGAGAGCGGCGCGAACTTCGTGCCGGTCAAGGGCCCCCAGCTCCTCTCGAAGTGGGTGGGCGAAAGCGAGCGGGCGGTCCGCGAGATCTTCAAGAAAGCCCGGCAGGTGGCGCCGGCCATCATCTTCTTCGACGAACTGGATGCTCTCGCCCCCGCACGGGGCGGCGGCAGCGAGTCGCACGTGATCGAGAGCGTCTTAAACCAGATCCTCACCGAGATCGACGGTCTCGAGGAACTCCGGGGCGTGGTGGTGATGGGAGCGACGAACCGGCCGGATATGGTCGACCCGGCGCTGCTTCGGCCCGGGCGGTTCGACCGGCTCGTCTACATAGGCGAACCCGGGCGGGACGACCGGGAGAAGATCCTGGCTATCCACACCCGGTATATGCCGATCGAGGGCTCGACGGTGGAAGACCTCGTGGAGCTGACGGAGGGGCTCTCGGAGAACGAACTCGAAGACCTGATCCTGGCCGTCGGGGCCAACCGCCAGGTGAGCGTCGAGGACGTGAAGAGCCATCGCGCTGCAATTCCGCCGAGCGACAACGAGGGGCTCCGGCCCCACCTCCGGAGGAGGAAGCTCGTCGACCTCTTTATCCAGCAGAAGGTGACCCTGGACGACCCCGCACGGGACCGGCTCCTTGCAAAGCTGGCGACCGATGCCGAGGGGTTCGTCGGCTCGGACCTCGAGGCGTTCGGCCGGGAAGCGGCCATGCTTGCCATGCGGGAGGGAGCCTCCCTCGTAAATAAGTCACACTTCGACCGGGCGCAGGAGAAGGTGCACGCGACGATGAACGAGCGGCTGCGGCAGTACTACGGGAAGGTGCAGCAGCACTTCAAGGGCGGGCTGCCCAAAGAAGTGCAGCCGCCGGAATACCAGTAAGCGGCTCTCCGGGGGATACCCCGGAGGACTCTTTTTAGCCGATCCGTTTCACCGGGTCTCCGGCGGATACGCGATCAGCCCTTCTTTGACACCCCGGACAAACCCGGCCTTCTCGTAGAGCCGGAAGACGTTTTGCTCCCTCCTGCCGGTAAGAAGCATCACCTTGTAGCAGTGCTCTTTCCACGCGCACTTCAGCGCATGGGTGAGGAGGGCCGTCCCGAATCCCCGGTTCCGGAACTCACGATGCGTCACGACGTTCTCGATGAGCCCGTACGGCCGTGCGCCCCGCGTGAGGTTCTGGAGGATGTGTAAGACGCACGTCGCGACCGGCACGCCTCCGGATTCGAGGAGGAAGAGATGGGTCCGGGGGTCGGCGAGGATATCCTCCCAGGCCGTCTCCAGTGCACGAGCATCGGCCTCCTCATCGGCATCATGCATGTGCGTGTAGAGCAAGAGGACGGCGTCCAGGTCCTCCCGGACGGCCTCGCGTACGAGCGGCGTGTCGCTCTGCATACACCCCGGTTCTCCCTGTCCGGTAATCTTCCTTTGGTTTTACCCGCCGGGGTCGCGGCTGTGGATCACTCCCGTAACCCCGCGGCAACCTATTTACAGCACTATGAACAAGCATATACATCAAAGCGCATACCTGCTGCGCGGAGTCCCCCCATGCCGAACTGCACCACATTTCTCGACGCCAACGCCTGTAATCCCCAAAAAGTCGCTCTCGTCGTCCCCGCCACCGGAGAGTCCTACACCCGCGCCGACCTTCTCGACCGGGTCTGTCGGGTCGGACGCGGCCTCCTCGCTCTCGGGATCACTCGCGGGGAGCGGGTCTGCATCTATCTCGACAGTTCGGCGGAATATCTCATCAGTTACTTCGCCCTCTGGCGTATCGGCGCCGTCGCCGTCCCGACCAACCGGGTCTACCGGGAGAGCGAGGTCCTCTACGCCGTCCGCGACGCAGGGGCTGCCGCCGTCATCACCGATGCGGAGGGTGCGGCCCTCGTCGGCCGCATCCGGGACCGGGCACCGACGCTCAGGCAGGTCGTCGCCGTCGGGACAGCGATCGCGGGCGCCACCCCCTGGTCGGACCTCCTCCGTGCGTCTCCGGACCTCCGCGCCGCCCACTGCCGGTTCGACGACCTCTGCCAGATCCAGTACACCTCCGGCACCACCGGGAAACCGAAGGGTGCCATGCTCACCCACGGGAACTGGATAGCGGCCATGGACGCCGAACGCGACGTTCTCGGGATCACCGAGAGCGACGTCTACCTCGGGATCTACCCGATGGGGCACGTCGGCATCAGCTGGGGCATCGCCACGCTCCGGGCCGGCGGGACTTACGTCGTCATGGAGCGGTTCGATCTCGCCCGTTACCTCGATCTCGCCCGTGACTACCGGGCCACGATCGTCGCCGGCATGCCGCCGGTGATCCACTCCCTCCTCCAGACCCCGCCGGGGACTGAAGCGGCGCTCGCCACCGCCCGGGTGATGATCAGCGGCGGCGGGCCCCTGACGCCCGGCGTCTGGAAACCCTTCCACGAGCGGTTCGGTATCCCGATCGTCAACGCCTACGGCCTCTCCGAGACGGTCGTCGTCGGGACCGGGACCGCGATCCGCCCCGAGCACTACGCGACCGCCGACGAGTTTAAGAGCGTCGGCACTCCGGTCGGATTCTCGGAGGTGAAGATCGTCGCCGCAGACGACCCCGGCCGGGAACTTGGACCCGGTGAGGACGGCGAGATCGCCCTCCGGGGGCCGGCGGTGGCGCTCGGCTACTGGCAGATGCCGGAGGAGACCGGCGCCGCCTTCCTCCCCGACGGGTGGTTCCTGACCGGCGACGTCGGCCACCTGGATGAGACCGGGATGCTCTATATCACCGACCGGAAGAAGGACATGATCGTCATGTCGGGCTGGAAGGTCTACCCGACGGAGGTCGAGGATGTGCTCGTCCAGCACCCGGGTGTCCGCGACGCGGCGGTCTTCGGGTGCACCGACGAGCACCGGGGCGAGGTGCCGGTGGCCGTGGTGGTCCCTTCCGGCGAGGGCGTCACACCCGGGGAGATCATCGCCTTCGCCCGCGAGCGGCTTGCGGGCTACAAGGTCCCCCGCCGGGTCATCTTTGCCGGCGAGATCCCCCGGGTGAACGGGTGGAAACTCATGCGGAAGCGCCTCCGGGAAGAGTACTGTGCTTCAGGCGGGGCATAAGGCTGTACCTGACGGGTAGTATTAAGAAAAGGGCGGCGCATAGATACCCTTGAGGACCCCCTGGAAGTATAGGCATGACAGACACCACCAGACGTTCGACAGGAATCGCGGGCCTGAATCTTGCGCTCGACGGAGGATTTCCACCGGGCACCCGCATCGTCATCTCAGGATCTCCCTTGAGCGGCCTTGAACTCCTCTCACAGCAGTTCTGGCGGGCGGGAGGAGCAGGTGCTTACCTGATGCTCGATGCCGTGCCGCTGGAGGGGATGGTCGACGCACGGGGTATGGATCCCGCGGCGCTGGCCGGGGCCATGCAGGGTGAGAGGATCGTCGTAGACTCGCTCTCCACGCTGATCGCCGCCTGGGGAATAGACGCAGCCACCAGGTTCGTCCTCGAGGACACCCGCGGGATCATCGAAGGGGGGGCAAACATCGTCTACCTCCTCTACACCGGCCTCCACAACCCCCTCGAGGAGGCGCGGATGATGCGTGCCGCCGACATCTACATGACCCTCAGGCACCAGGTCCACGGCAACGAGCTCGAGCGGACGCTCGCCATTGAGAAACTCAAAGATGCAAACGTGCCGCAGCGGGTGATCCCCTACCATATCATCGCGAAGGGCCTTGAGCTCTCGACGACGAGCAGGGTGGTCTAGTCCGTATATTCGGCCCGGACCAGTCCTGCTGCAACAACCATATTCTTCAGTTTTCCAGACGCCGCTTCCCGCGACTGCATCCGCAGGCCGCAGTCGGGGTCTATGAGCATGGCATCGGGTGAAAATACGTCTATCCCTGCTTCTATCCGCTTTTTGATGGTCTCGACGCTCTCGACGCCGGGGTCGGCCGAGTCCACGCACCCGTAGCCGATCATCCGTCCCCGCAGATCCTTGCCCGAGAGCACCTCAAGGTTCCCCGGGTTGTTCGCGAACTCGAAGTCGAATACGGCAACATTCGTCCGGAGGACGTCGTCCACGACATCCAAAAGGTTCCCGCAGACATGGAGGCATACCGGCACCCGGAGCCTCCCGACGATCGCGTTCACCGCCTCGCGGCCGATGGCTATGTTTGCAGCCCCTGTGGAGAAGATGGGCTCATCGATCTGGAGGAGGGTGACGCCGGCATTCTGGAGGTAGTCCGCCTCGACCGCGAGCGCCTGGGCGAGGTCCAGAACCAGTTCGTCCTTGTTCCGGTAAAACGGGGTCTCCAGGGCGAGGCCGTGCGCGAGCGTGCTCGGGCCGGTGAGGATCCCCTTCACCTTCGGGTGCCGGGAGAGGGCATATTTCGTATCCGCGAGCGTGATGGGCCGTGCGGCCGGCTGGACCTTCCCGACGACCGCAGACCCGCGGATGCCGGGGAGGTGGGAGGTGAAGGCGTGGATCATGTCGCCCCGGACCTGGCCGTCGGAGATGATATCGATCCCGGCGGCTATCTGGTCGGCGACCGCTACCTCCACCGCGTGCTTCAGCGGGTCCATGCGGGCGAGAAGCCCCGAGCCTTTCACCACCGGGTAGCTCCCGACCACGGTGGTCGGGAGACACATGCTTGTCAGGGTCATGGGGTCAGTCTGTGCCGGTCACGCGGGAAGAGCACCGCTTCGCGGATGTTTGCGAGGCCGAGCATCGTCATCACCAGGCGCTCGATGCCGAGCCCCCATCCTGCGTGCGGGGGCATGCCGTAACGGAACGCCTTCAAGTAGAACTCGAAACTCTCGGGGGAGAGACCCTTGGCGCGGATCCGCTCCACGAGGGCGTCGTGGTCGTGGATACGCTGGGCGCCGGAGGAGAGTTCCATCCGGGGGTGCATCAGGTCGAACGCCTTGCAAAACTCGGGCCTCTCCGGGTAGGGCATCGCGTAGTAGGGCCTGATATCCGTCGGCCAGTCCACGATGAAGTAGTGTTGCCCGATCACGTCCCCGATCGCCCGCTCGCCCGCCGGGGAGAGATCGTCGCCGAAGGCGAGCTTCTCCTCGATGGTGCGGTTCGCGATCTCGATCGCCTCCGTATACGGGATCCGGGGGAACGGCTTTGCCGGGACGGCGAGGTCGACCCCGAGCTCCGCAAGCTGCTCGCTGCAGTTCTTCGCGACGTAGTCGTAGACGTAGACGATCAGGTCTTCGAGGAGTTCCATGACGTCGTTGTGGTCGGCAAACGAGACCTCCACATCGAGGCTCGTCGCCTCGTTGAGGTGCCGGACGGTGTTGTGCTCCTCGGCGCGGAAGATAGGGCCGAGATCGAAGACCGCCTCGAACCCGGCAGCCATCATCATCTGTTTGTAGAGCTGGGGGCTCTGGTTCATGAACGCCTCTTTCTCAAAGTAGGCGATCGGGAAGAGTTCCGTACCGCCCTCGGTGGCGGCGGCGACGATCTTGGGGGTAGCTATGTTGATGCAGCCCCGGGAGGAGAGGAACGCGGTCGCGGCGCAGGTCACCGCCGAGCGGATGAAGAAGATGGCGCGGACACGCGGCTTCCTTACGTCCAGGAACCGGGAGTCGATCCTCGTATCCATCTCGGCGGGCACCTTCTCGGCGACGTCGAGCGGGAGCGGACTCTCTGCGATGCTGATGATCTCGAGTTCTTCGGGGACGATCTCGCGCCCGCCGGGGGCTTTCTCGATCGCCTTTACCTTCCCCTGGACCCTGACCACAGACTCTCTTGAGACGCTCCGGACGGTATCAAGGATCTCTGCCGGAACCTTCTTCTTCGGGATGGTCACCTGGATGATGCCGGTCCGGTCGCGGATCAGGAAGAACGCAAGTCCTCCGAGATCGCGGACCTCGTGCACCCAGCCGATGATCTCGGCAGATTCAGTTTCCGGGGTTACGGCCCGTATTGGTATACGCATATGAAAAACCTGGATACAGTGTGGGTCCCGGGAGGTATTTTGCTTTACGCTCCTCACCCGGGAGAGCGCGCCGGGGGGCGGCCGGATATGGCCGGCCCCGGCAAGGAGCAAAAAGGAATGGCTGCCGGGAGATGTGGGTTAGAGGAAGACTGCTGCGGCGAGGACCGTCGTCCAGCGGCCGTCCATAACCCCTTCCGCCGCCTGGCAGGTGTGGGTCGTGTTGATGATCCGGCCGCTGGCCTTGTAGATCTGTTCCCGTTCCTGCCACGCCTGGTCGGGATCGAACTCGATCCCGAGCGTCGTCGCAAGCATGGTTGCCGCAAGGTCTTCGGCGTATTCGCCCGAGACCTCCGCCGTCTCCCCGAAGGCATGGTGCTCGGAGAGGTAGCCGTAGGCGTTGCTCTCCTTCGGCATCGCGTGACCGATGGCGGCGGAGGCGAGCCTGCTTGGTTCGTTGGTCTCGTTCCGGGCCATGACAACGTAGACGATGCTGCCTGGAGAGAGGTCTTTTAAACCCTCCTCCCTCGAGACCAGCTGGCAGTTCGGGGGGAAGATACTCGAGACGTAAACCAGATTGTACTTCTCGATGCCCGCCTGTCTGAGAGCCAGTTCAAACGACGCCAGTTTGTCTTTGTGGACGCCTACACCCTTCGTAAAGAAACACTTGGTCGGAACGAACATTAAGGATCTTCTTATCGCTTGAGTTTTTTAAAATTTTCGGTAATAACAGTCACAAATTAAAAAAGGAGCGAAATTTCCCCCCATTTAGACATTAAAGGAGAAAAATGCGGGTAAAGGGGAAAATACTCGAAAAACTACGGATTGCCCGGGCGCACCAGCGGGGCCGCGGCTGCGCTCGAACAGGCCGATCTCCCCCCGGAGAGCGGCCTGAACCGTAATCGTTACCAAAACCGGCGATATCGGAAAACTCCCGCGAGGCTACCTGGGCAACGGTGGAGCGCATCGGTCAGGCGAGATCTCCCCGTGCCTTGATCGTCTCCAGCGCCTCGAACGCCTCCCGCCGGACATCTCTGTCGGAGTCGTCGAGGAGGGCCTGCAGAGTTCCGGAAGCACCGGGGGCACCGATCTCCCCGAGGACGATGGTGGACTGAAGGCGGGTCTCGGCGTCATCGGCACCGGCAAGATCGATCAGGGCCGGTGCTGCCGCCTCTCCCACCCGCCAGAGTGCTTCCATCACCCGGTGCCGGGCGACCTCGTCGCCGTCACCGAGAGCCTGAACGAGCGGGCCGACGGCGGGCGTTCCGATCTCTGCGAGCGCACCGGAAGCAGTCCACCTGACCTCGCGGTCGGGGTCGGAGAGCGTCTCGATGAGCGGCACGATCGCCTCTCCGGCCCGGACTTCGCCGAGCACCCACGCAGCCCACCGGCGGACGGGCGGCCGTTCGTCCCGGAGAGCAGTTGCCAGGGGACCGGCCGCCGGAGCACCGATACGGACAAGAACCACCGCACCCCGCCGACGGAGGTCCTCGTCGTCGTCCCCAAGCGCCTCGATGCAGGGAGATACCGCATCGCCCCCAAAAGCAGAGAGCGCATCGGCGGCAAGAGACCTGACCTGCTCGTCCGGATCACGCAGGAGCCCGACCAGACCCTCTATGCCACGCTCGTCCCCCGACCGCTTCACCCCGGCGATCGCACACCTCCGCACCCGGGGGTCGTCGTCGCCAAGCGCCTCCAGGAAGAGATCGCCTGCAGGGAGGTCCGCAAGCGCCTGCAGAGCGTTACACCGGACCGTTGCATCCCCGTCATGCACCGTCTGCTTCAGGGCGTCCACCGCCGGGCTTCCGATCAACCGGAGCGCCCAGACAGCGTCCTGCCGCACAGCGTCGTCTGCGTACGAGAAGGTGCCGATGAGGTGGGGGATCGCCGCCGGGCCGATCCGGCCGAGGGCGCCTGCCGCCACCCTCCGGACACACCAGTCCTCATCGGCGAGCCCTTTCATCAGCGGGAGCACCGCTGTCTCCCCCATCTCCCCAAACGCCCTGACCGCTCTCCACCGGGTCCCGATATCCTCGCTCTCGAGCAATTTCTCAAGCCCCGCTATCCGGGCATCCTCTTCTGCATCAAACGATGCGGCCGCTGCCTCCTCCTGCTTGCGCACGCCAAACCGGTTCCACAGTCCCATGGTCATACTCCAGGTGATCGGTCTTCCCCGATGATGGAAAGTAGCAGGAGATGGAGTATAACTCTTCTGATCTTCTCCCGGAGCCCGAACAGCCTCCCGTTGCCGCCCTCTACCACAGGCACCCCCGGAGGAACGCTTATATGGGATGGTGCACGATCCGGTGCAGCCGGGAGCGTGCCGTTGACGTGTCACGGTGCCCGGATTCCCACGCGCGCCCCGCAACGGAAGGTGGAGAGATGGAACTGGAGAAGAAACCCACTGCGGTCGTGGACTGTATCGGGCTCTACTGCCCCATGCCGATCGCGATGACGAAAGAGGCGATCGAGAGACTCGACGTCGGAGAGGTGCTCCTGGTCGAGGCGGACGACCCTGCCGCGGAGGAGGATATCCGGCGCTGGGCGAACCGGGTGGGGCACGAGATCGTGAAGTTCGAGAAGGATGACGGAGTCATGAGGTTCTCCATCAGGAAGATGAAGTGAGGTGAGACGAATGTACGCGGATAAGACGGTAAATTGTGTTGGCATCTGCCAGTCGCCCATGCTCTCGATCGACGGAGAGATGAAGGCGCTCAACGAGGGGCAGATCCTGCAGGTGACGACCGACAAACCAGACCTTGTAGTGACGGTCAGGTCCTGGGCCGGTGAGAACGGGCATACGATCGAGGAAGAGCACGTTGCCTCGGGCGTGACGACCCTCATCCTGCGCAAGGGAAGGGCGGCAGCGGTAGAGGCGAAGTGATCGGATGGCTGCCGACGGCTACGTGGATGCCCGGGGGACCTACTGCCAGGCGCCGGTGATCATGCTCAAAGAAGAGATGGACCGGCTGCCGGCCGGCGGGGTTTTGAAGGTCGACGTGGACAACGCCCCCACCGGGGAGGACGTCAGGGTCTGGGCAAGACGGATGGGCCACGAGATCGTGGGCGAGGAGAAGGCCGGGGAGAAGACCACCTTCTCAATCAGGAAAGGGGCGTGAAAGGTACGGCACGGATACTGTACATCCAGACCAGCGGCACCGATACCCCGGAGCGGCTGTATGCACCGTTCGTCCTCGCGATGACGGCACGTGCGACGGATATGGACGCCGACATCTACTTCATGATCAAGGGGGTGACGGTCGTCAAGAAGGGCGCAGCGGAGGAGATCCAGGTCGGGAACTTCCCGAAACTCTCCGAGATGAGGAACCAGGCGATTGCTGCGGGCGCAAAGATCTACATCTGCGAACAGAGCACCCAGCTCCTCGGTATGACACGGGGTGATTTCATCGAAGAAGGGCAGGTCGTGGGCGCGCTCACGTTGAACGACCTCGCGATCGACGCCGACGCGGTCATCACGTTCTAGGGACGGCGGAATATGGAAGAACGGATCTATCTCGATCACGCGGCGGCGATGCCGGTCCACCCGGAGGTCGCACGGTTTGCCGGGCAGTTTCCGGACGGTTTCACCGGCAACCCCTCCACAATCTACCGTGAAGGGCTCGCGGCGCAGGAGGCCGTTGCCATAGCGCGGGAGAAGGTAGCGGGGCTCATCGGCGCGAGCGCTCCGGCCTCGATCATCTTCACCAGCGGCGCGACCGAGTCGAACAACATCGCCGTCCGGGGGACCGCACTCCGGAACGCAAAGAAAGGGAAGCGGATCGTGGCGATTACCATCGAGCACATATCCGTGCTGAACCCGGCAAAAGACCTTCAGAAGAGCGGGTTTTCCCTCACACTGGCTCCGGTCGACCGTTACGGCACGGTCGATCTCGACGCCCTCGGCGCGGCGGTCACGCCGGAGACCGTTGTTGCGTCGGTCCACTACGCGAACAACGAGATCGGGACGGTTCAGCCGATCCGGGAGGCGGCGGAGATCGTCCACGACCGGGGAGGACTCCTCCACGTGGACGCCACCGATGCCGCGGGAAGGATACCGATCGACGTGGAGCGTGACGGCATCGACCTTCTCACGCTCTCGGGAAACCAGCTCGGGGGCCCGAACGGGGTCGGCGCGCTCTACATCCGCCCGGGAGTCCGGGTCCAGCCGGTCCTTGTCGGGGGCGGGCAGGAACGCGGCCTCCGGCCCGGGACGGAGAACGTCGTCGGGATCGCCTGCATGGGAGAGGCGGCCCGGCTTGCAGGGGAGGAGATGCCGGAGGAGAGCAGGCGGCTGCGGGCGATCCGGGACCGGCTCATCGCCGGGATCACGGCGATCGAGGAGGCCCGCCTGACCGGCCACCCGACGGCTACGGCAAGGTCGGCAACCCTGTCTGCGGGGACCTCATGGAGATCTTCATCAGGGTCAAAGAGAACGTCATCGAGGATATCCGGTTCCGGACGTTCGGGTGCGGATCGGCGATCGCCACGAGCAGCATGGTGACCGACCTCGCGAAAGGAAAGACGCTTGAGGAGGCGATGAAGATCACCCGCGACGACGTGGCGACCGAACTCGAGGGGCTGCCGCCCAAAAAGATGCACTGCTCGAACCTCGCGGCGGACGCGCTCCACGCGGCAATCGAGGATTACCGGGAGAAGCAGAAGAAAGAGTGAAGGGTGTTAACACCGGTATATCAGTGTCAGTATGTTCTTGGCGAGGTCCAGGCTCTTGCCCCGGTTGATCATGAGGGTGTCGAGGCGGAGAGCCCCCTTGATCCCGACCGGGTCCCGGACGTCCTGGATGAATACGTCCACAAAGTCCTCGTAGAGACCGCAGGTTCCTGCCGACGAGGGTTCTTTGCCGAAGGCCCGCATCAGGGCCGACGCCGGGCCGCTGACCGGAGCATCGCCGATGAAGGGGCTGACCGCGATGACGTTCTGGTGGCGGAGCGCCTCTCTCACCCCGGCGCACTCGAGGATCGGCGATATGCTCGTGACCGGGTTGCTCGGCCCGATCACCACGGCGTCGCTCGCCTCGATCGCCCGGATAACCTCGCCGGTCGCGACCGGCGGCTCCGGGAACCGCCGGGTCACGCCGTCGATCGCCAGGTCTCCGCGGTGCTTCACCCAGTACTCCTGGAAGTGTATCTCTCCCTGGTCGGTGCGGACGTAGGTCGTCACGGGGGAGTCGGTCATCGGGAGGACGGTCGCCCGGACGGCCAGGCTCCTGCAGAGGGCCGCAGTCGCCTCGGTGAGGCGTATGCCGCTCCGGAGCATCTCTCCTCGCGCGACGTGGATCGCCCGGTCCTGGTCCCCGACGGCGATGTACTCCTCGACGCCGAGTCTCGCGAGGAGGTCGTGGGTGATGTAGGAGTCGTTGCGGATCCCCCACCACCGGCCGGTATCGAGGATGCCCGCAAAGAGGTACATGACCGTATCGAGGTCGGGAGAGAGGTGGTTGCCGGAGAGCCACGTGTCCTCGGCCGTGTTGACGATGACCGTAATATCCCGCTCATCCAGCAGCTCCTGCATGCCGCGGAGGAGCTTCGGGGTTCCGGTCCCGCCCGAGAGGAGAGTTATCATGAATAATTAGCGTATCAAATGCAACCGTATATGTAATTTGTCAATTAGGCCGGGAAGTACAATCATCCCGGTTTACGAAACCGCGTGCCGTATGACCGCCATGATGTCCCAGGCGAGCGATTCGGCCTGCCGGGTATGCAGGAGACGGGTCTCGAGACGGAGCGATCCGGGGACCTCGTCGGGGTCGTGGAGGTCCTGGACGAAGACGTCGACGATATCCTCATAGAGCCGGAAGACCGCCGGGGAGGTCGGGGTTTCGCCGATGGCATACATGAGGGCGGCATCTTTCGGGTCCGGCGCACTGCCGCCCCGGAACGGCGAGACCGCGACGACGAACGTATCGCGGAGGAGGCGGCGCATGCCGGCGCAGTCGAGGATGGGGAGGATGCTCCGGGCGGGGTTTCCGGCACCGATCACCACGGCGTCGCTTGCCTCGATCGCCGCCCGCACCTCGTCCGTCACTGCCGGGGGCTCGGGCCTGACGAGTTCCCGCACCTCTGTCCCGGCGTCGGCGGCCATCCAGTAGGTAAAGAGCGGCAGGCGTTCGGTGCCGGTATCGACGAAGAGGGCGGAATCGGCGTCCGTCACCGGGAGGACGGTCGCCCCGATGTTGAGTGAGCGGCTCTGCGCCTGCACCGCCTCCGTCAGGGTCCATCCCTTCTTGAGGAGCGTCGCCCGTGCGATCTGGACGGCCCGGGCACGGTCGCCGATCGCGAAGGGTTCGCCGCCCGCCACCTTCGGGAGGTAGTTGTGGGTAGCGTAGGTATCCCCCTTGATCCCCCACCACCGGCCGGGATCGAGGATGCCGGCAAAGAGGAAGATGGCGGTGTCGATATCCGGCGCACAGTGGCTCCCCGAGACCCAGAGGTCCTCGGCGGTATTCGCGACCACGGCGATCTCGCTGTCGTAGAGGATCTGCCGGGCGCCCCTGATGAGCGCAGGTACTCCGGTTCCGCCCGAGAGGAAGGTGATCATGGCTGAATGTCATTTATGTGGGGTGTCCGGGGGGTTAACAGTTTCATTTGCTGTGGTGGGGAGGGGTGTGGGGGCGGGGGGGGGTTGAGTGTTGATGGGCGCGCCCACCCGGGTTCCTGGCTCCCTACGAGGTCATCCCATAAGTTACGGCCTCGCTAACAAGACATGATTCCTGGCCGGCGTCGCAGTGCCAGGCAAGCAGGTCCATCTACGAGGTTCAGGTACACCGGGAGCCGGGAAAGCAGTTACAGTCGTGAAAGAAAAGGAACCTGCAAACATGGCGTCTGGCAGTGGCCATTACGATCATGGCCGCGGAGCTTCGGTTTACACGGCGGTTAAAATCAGATCATAGCAGGGAAAAAGGAGTTGCCCCCCTGCACCAGGGACACCGATTTATTTCTGCTGTTTGAGCCACTCATCATATTGCCGCACATGTTCCATCATGGTGCAGGCGAGGGCTCTAAATGCCTCAGGCGACAACCTTGCATCAATTATTACCCGTTTTTGAACTTTATCGGTGTAAATGTCGCCGTTTGGATGAACTTTGAATTCAGGCCGATCGTATGTCAGTGCCAGCTGGCCGAAATTTGGGTTTAACGTTACGATAGCGCCGTCGATGTGAACTGTCTTGAGTTCAGGGTCCATCACGATCTCAAGTTTCAACCCTTGCTCCTGGTCTTCTGCAGCCATGTTGAACTCACACCTTCGTCTCTGCCTGTTTGGCGCCGGTGATTGTTGGTTTTGTATTGAAGGCGTCTCTTCTGGCAGGGGTCTGGTCGAATCTCCAGTTCTCGGGATCGATCTCACCGCTTCTTTTCACGGTTCCCGTATGCATGGTGCAGGAGTTTCCGCTATCGCTCGAAGTGGGCTTATACTGCTTGACCAGGCTCTCAGGAGGAAGCACCACGTCACACAGGGCATTTAACATCTTTTCTCCATAGTCTGTCGATGTGTAATACACCTTCCTCCGATCGCCGATATCCTCCAGTGTTCTCACCTTCTTCGCGATGAGACCCCCATCAACCAGAGACTTCAGGATACGGTCCATCTCACTCGGGTTCGCCCCGAAGATATCCTTGAGTTCGTTGAAATACATCTCCTTCCCGAGGGTAAGCGCTATGTATACAGCCCATCTGGCATCCGTCGATAGTTCCATCACGGACTCACGAATTTCAACAGGCACCCGGTTTAAGTAAGCCTCCACAGTTGTCCGATCCATGCTGACACCTCCATCAAGAATAGTTCTATTATTGTAACTTATATCAATCTTTCCTGGCCCATCAGTTACATTACAGCAACCCCCATCGTTATCTATTCCGCAGACAAAAACCTCTAAAATGAGCCATAGAGTTCTGATACCCGACGAAATCGCAGACAGGGTTCTATTACACCGGCATTTCAAGGAAGATACCAACATCGCAATCTATGGTTCATTCCAGCAGTCACGCAAGAGGGATCTGCTTGCACTGAGAGACTACCTGCGGGCGAATGGCTACTTAAACACCAGAATCTCAGAAGATTATTCCGATAGACAGGATCCCGGGATCGAAGACGGGCCCATAAGAGATGTCAACCTTAGCGACCTGATGATGGATGAAAGTTCCATTCACATCTTTGTTTTTGTTAAAGAAAATCAAAATGAACACTATCTGATCCAGTCGGTTTCGATGGAGTTCCAGCGTTTAAGCACGTTAATCCAACACGGAATAAAGGAAGATCAGCCTGCTGCCATATATATTGAAGATGGCCTGGAGAAGATTGCAGGGGGCGTTTTCAAAGGACGGATTGCGCAAAACAAGCATGGGTGGGACATAGGGTTCTTCAAAAACATCGAACAGATCTATAAACCGGCAAGACGTTTCTGCGAGCGCAGCCTTGCTGATCTCCATGGATTCTAGTATAGCTATTCGGCACCATTAGGACCCGTAGACGCCTTTGATCTCCTCCAGAACTGCCCGCATAGATCCATCCATCCGAAAACGGATCTACCCGGCCCTTCGCTGCCGGAACATCCTGGACCGGCGCATGAGCGTCACAAACCCCGGAGAATACCAGAGATCCACGGGAGCGCAGTAATCTCACGATCCGCGCGTTGTCAAATACCTTTATCACTCATCTCCCAAGAATCTTAACAGAACGGATGAAGATCATCAAAGATCCGGTGCACGGCTACGTCGAGGCGGATGCGCTCGCGCTCCGGCTGCTGGACTCGGGAGTTGTCCAGCGGCTCCGCCACATCACCCAGCTCGGGTTTGCAAACCTCGTCTACCCCGGGGCAAACCATACCCGCTTTGAGCACTCGCTCGGGACGATGCACCTCGCAGGCCTCATGTGCAAGGAGCTCGGGCTTGATAAGGGCGAGACGAGGCTCGTCGCGACGGCCGCCCTCCTCCACGACATCGGCCACGGCCCCTTCTCCCACGTCACCGAACCGGTGATGGAGGAGTTCACGGGGAGATGCCACCACCAGATCGATCATCTCGTCTGCGAGGGGACAATCGCCGGGATCCTCGAAGCGGAGGGGCTCGAGCCCGCCGAGGTCTGCGCCGTCGTCGCAGGAGAGCACCGCCTCGCGAGCATCATCCACGGGAGCCTCGACGTCGACCGGATGGACTACCTGCTGCGGGACGCCCACTACACCGGCGTCCCCTACGGGACCGTCGACGCCCACCGGCTGATCCGGTCGACGATCCTGGCCGAATCCGGTATCGCCCTGCACGAAGGCGGCATCAACGCCGCCGAGTCGCTCCTGATCGCCCGGACCCTGATGCGCCCGGCGGTCTACTTCCACCACGTGAGCCGGATCGCGACGAGCATGTTCGTTCACGCCCTCCGCGAGGAGGTGCAGAACGTCCCGGGTGCGGACGCCCGCGAACTCGTGCAGATGGACGACGCCGCCTGCATGGAGCGGCTGAAGCACTCGGAACACGCAATCACCCGCGACCTCGCCCGCCGGGTCTATGTCCGGGACCTCTACAAGAGGGCGCTCTACGTCGGCGAAGACCGGGTGAACGCCGCAGCACTCCAGCAGGACCTCGGGGCCGCCCGCGAGCGGGACCTCGCCCTTGCCATCGCACAGACCGCAGGGGTCCCGGGGGACTGCGTCCTAGTGGACATCCCCCGGCTCCCCCGCGCCCTCTCGATGGAGGTCCGGGTCAGGAACAGCCACGCGATGGTGGATATCGAGGGGGTCTCGCCCCTCATCAACACCTTAAACGACACCCGGCGGCAGCAATGGCGCCTCGGGATCTACACCACCGAGCAGCACCGCCATACCGTGGAGCAGGCGGCGATGGAGGTCCTCCGGGTGAAGCGGGCGACGAAACAGGATAAACTCATAGTGACATAAGAGATGGAGAGCAGATGAAGAAGGAATTTGTCGTCGGGGTCACCGGAGCAAGCGGGGTCATATACGCCCACCGCCTGCTCGAGGTGCTCTGCGATCAGGCAACGGTGCATATCGTCATCTCCGATACCGCCCGGCAGATAGCCGGGATCGAGCACGTGGACCTCTCGGGGTTCGACGCCATATACGCCGAGAACAGCAACCTCGCGGCCGATATCGCCAGCGGGTCGTTCTGCTACGACGGGATGGCGATCGTCCCCTGCAGCATGAAGACGCTTGCGGCGGTCAGCAACGGGTTTGCCGACAACCTGATCACCCGGGCAGCGGACGTCTGCCTCAAGGAGAGGCGGCCCCTCCACCTCCTCCTCCGGGAGATGCCGCTCTCGCGGATCCACTTAAAGAATATGCTCGCGGCCGATGAGGCCGGCGCGACCGTGATGGTCGCAAGTCCTCCTTTCTACCAGCACCCGGAGACGATCGACGACCTCGTCGATATGGTGGTCGCCCGGGTGCTCGACCACATGGGGGTCAAGCACCGTCTTGGATCCCGATGGAGCGGATACGATGCGTGATTTCATAGCGATGATGCGAAACCAGGGCAGGGTCGAGGATGTCGAGAGCCCCTGCTCGACCGTCTACGAGGCACCGCGGATGTCAAGCCGGACCGATAAGATCCTCTTCTTCCACGACCTCGACGGCCACCGGGGAGTGATGAACCTCCTCGGCGACAGGCGATCGCTTGCAGCGGCGCTCGGCGTGGAGGAGCGCGATCTGGTCAGACACCTTGCGGCCGCCACCTACAGCGGCCGCGTGGTGGATGCCGGGCGGTTGCAGGGCGGCGTTCCCGCAGACCTCTCCCGCCTCCCGGTCATGAAGCACTTCCCGGGGGACGCCGGGCGCTACTTCACGTCCGGGATAGTCTTTTCGCGCTACGGGGGTGTCGAGAACGCCTCCATCCACCGGATGATGGTCCTCGATGACCACCGGGTCGTCGCCCGCCTGGTGGAGGGGAGGCACACCCACACCCTCCTTAAGGCGGCGCTCGCCCGGGGGGAGAAACTCCCGATCGCCGTCACCGTCGGGACCCACCCGCTCGTGACGTTTGCCGCCTGCACCCGCGTCCCGGAAGGAAAGGAACTCGCTTACGCGGCGGAGCTGATGGGCGGCGAACTCCCCGTCCGGGTGTGCGAGAACGGCGTCCGGGTCCCCGACGCCGAGATCGTGCTCGATGGATATATCGGGGCCGAAAAAGCGGCGGAAGGGCCGTTCGTCGATATCACCGGCACCTACGACCCTGTCCGGCAGCAGCCGGTGATCGAGTTCACCCGGATGTACTGCAAGGAGGACCCCATCTTCCACGGCATCCTCCCCGCCGGCGACGAGCACAAACTCCTGATGGGAGCGCCCTATGAGCCCAGGATCTACCGCTCCGTCGGCGAGGTGACGACGGTCAAAGACGTCCTCCTCACGAAGGGCGGCGCCGGCTACCTCCACGCGGTGGTCCAGATCCGGAAGAACACCGAAGGAGACGCCAAAAACGCCATAATGGCGGCGTTTGCCGCCCATACCTCGTTAAAGCACGTCGTGGTGGTGGACGAGGACATCAACATCCACGACCCCCACGACGTCGAGTACGCGATCGCGACACGGGTGCGGGGCGATACCGACATCATGGTCATCACCGGGGTGCGGGGCTCGTCGCTTGACCCGACGCGCCTTGCCGACGGGACGAACGTGAAGGTCGGGGTCGATGCCACGATGGTTATGGGGAGAGAGGACGAATTCAGGAGAGCGGAGTGGCTGTAGTTGTACCTTGATAACGATGACGAGAAGGTGCTCGCCGGCGAGTTCGGCGAGACACGCCAGAAGATGATGGAGATCCTGGTCGCGCTCGGGGGAGTCTACGACGCCGAGAGGCTCGTCCCGATTGCGAGCGCCCAGGTGAGCGGTGCATCGTATAAGACCATCGGGAGGTGGGGGCTTGCCTGGCTGCAGAGCCTCAACGCCCGGGTGGCGGTCCCGACCGTCTTGAACCCGATCGGGATGCCGCAGGAGGGGTGGCGGGAGTTCGGGATCGCTGAGGAGTTCGCCCACCACCAGACGGAGGTCGTCGAGACCTACCGGAGGCTCGGGATCCGGCTCGAGTGCACCTGCACGCCCTACTACCTCCGCATCACGGAGTACGGGGAGCACCTGGCCTGGTCGGAGTCCTCGGCGGTCGCCTACGCAAACTCGGTTCTCGGCGCCCGGACCAACCGCGAAGGCGGACCGAGCGCCCTTGCGGCGGCGATCATCGGGAAGACCCCATACTACGGCCTCCACATCGTCGCGAACCGGCGGCCGCAGGTCGTCGTCGAGGTCGAGAGCGGGACGGGCCCGCGGTCCGACCACTGGGGCGCCATCGGGCACGTCGCCGGAAAGAAGGTGGGGAACCGGATACCGATCTTTTCCGGTATCCGGCCGGGCCGCGACCAGTTGAAGGCGCTCGGCGCTGCGATGGCCGCGACCGGCGCGGTCGCTCTCTTCCACGTCGATAAGATAACCCCGGAAGCCCGGGTCTTTGAGTTCGATACCGCCGACCTCGACCGGGTGACAGTAACCCAGGACGAGGTCGAAGCCCTCTTTGCTGAGACCCCCGTCGAGGCGGTCGCGGTCGGGTGCCCGCACTGCTCCCCCGACGAACTCCGCGGCCTCGCGGATCTCCTCAGGGGAAAGACGACGACGAAGCCTTTCTACATCTTCGCCGCCCATGGGGTCGCGCAGGAGAACGCCGGCCTTGTGGCCGCCATCGAGCGGAGCGGTGCCCGGGTGATACCGGACACCTGCATGGTCGTCTCGCCCCGGATGGACGAGTTCGCATCGATCATGGTGGACTCGGGCAAGGCGCTTGCCTACGTTCCGGCGATGTGCGGGGCGCTCGCCCGGATCGGGACGAAAAAAGAGTGCGTCGAAGTCGCGACGTCGTGAGGGCGTTACGCCCCCACCGACTCGACATCGAGCACCTGCATCAGGCTCTCATCGAGCATATAGCCCCGGAGCCGGTCGCGGTTGCCCCGCAGGCTCTCGATGCTGTTGATCCCGGCCGCGCCGAGCAGTTCGGAGAGCTCGAGCGTCCACGCGTGGAGCAGGTTGGCCACCTGCGTCGATGCAGTATCGGGGTCTAAGCGGTCCACGAGGTCCTGGCGCTGGGTAGCGATGCCCCAGGGGCAGAGGCCCCGGTAACAGTTCCCGCAGACCCGGCAGCCCATCGCCACGAGCGCTGCGGTCCCGATGTAGACCGCATCCGCTCCGAGGGCGATCGCCTTCGCAACATCGGCGCTCCCCCGGATACCCCCGCTTGCAATGATGGAGATCTCGTTTCTGATCCCCTGATCGCGAAGTTTTTTATCCACGCTCGCGACAGCCGCCTCGATCGGGATGCCGACGTGGTCGCGGAAGACCTTCGGCGCTGCACCGGTCCCACCCCGGAACCCGTCGATGACGACCGCATCAGCCGGCGAACGGGCGATCCCGGCGGCGATGGCGGCGGTGTTATGGACGGCGGCGATCTTGACGAAGACCGGTTTCTTCCACTCCGTCGCCTCCTTGAGGCCCCGGACGAGCTGGGCAAGGTCTTCGATGCTGTAGATGTCATGGTGCGGCGCAGGGCTGATCGCATCGCTTCCTTCCGGGATCATCCGTGTGCGGGAGACTTCCTTGCAGACCTTCTCCCCGGGGAGGTGCCCGCCGATCCCCGGTTTTGCACCCTGGCCGATCTTGATCTCGATGGCGGCCCCGCGCTCCAGGTAATCGATGTTCACGCCGAACCGGCCGGACGCGACCTGGACGATCATGTTGTCCTGGTAGGGGTAGATAGCGGAGTGCAGGCCGCCTTCCCCGGTGCCCATGAACGTCCCGACTTCTTTTGCCGCCCGCGCCATGGCCATCTGGGCGTTGAGGCTGATCGCCCCGTAACTCATATGCCCGATCATGATCGGGGTCTCGAGGCGGAGATTCGGGGTGAGACGGGTCCGGAGTTCGACGTCGCCGTTCTCCCGCCGCCGGAGATCCAGCTTCGCCGGTTTCTTCCCGAGGTGGGTCACGAGTTCGATCGGCTCGCGGAGCGGGTCGAGACTGGGGTTCGTGACCTGGCAGGCGTCCAGAACCAGGCGGTCGAAGATGACCGGGTAATCGAGTGCGTTGCCCATCCCGGCGAGGATGATCTTCCCCGTCCGGGCCTGGTTGTAGATCGCCTCCCGGGCTTCGCGGGTCCAGAGGGGATGGCTCCGGTAGTCGCAGGGGTGCTCCTCAAGCATGATGGCGTCCCGGGGGCAGCAGGCGATGCAGCGGTGGCAGGCAGTGCAGTTCCGGGAGTTGATGAGGATCCGGCCGTTGTCCTGCCGGAAGACACCATACGAACAGTTCTCGATACACCGCCCGCACTCCATGCACTGCACCCGGTCGATGCTGATCCGGTACCGGGGAGGAAGACTTCCGATCGTCACGGGGCAACCCTCCCGATCACCGGCTCCCCTGCGGCCGGCATCATGATCGATTCGACGTTGGGCTCCATCGCCCGGATAGCCGCCTCCTCGCTTGAGATGTAGAGGCGGTCGCCGCACTCGCCGACGACCATCGGCCGGAGTTTGCTCCGGTCGGTGAACCCGACCATCATCTCGGCGTTCGCAGCCACGATGGCAAACGGTCCGTTCATCATCGCGGGGGCATAGGCAAGCCTGATGGCAGAGTTCCATTCCCGCTCGGTCCCGGGCATCCGGTCGATCTCCTCCCAGAAGGGCGGGGCGAGCGCCCGGACGGCGAGGTCGATGTCAAGCCCGTGCCGCCGCACCAGGAGGTCGACCAAGTAGGCGACGACCTCGGTGTCGGTGAACATCGTGCAGGTGTAGCCGAAACTCTCGATGTAGCGCCGGTTGGTCCCATACGAGGTGATCTCGCCGTTGTGCACGACGCTCCAGTCGAGGAGGTTGAACGGGTGCGCACCACCCCACCAGCCGGGGGTGTTCGTCGGGTAGCGGTTGTGCGCGAGCCAGGTGTAGCCCTCGTAGTCCTCTATCCGGTAGTAGTCCGCCACGTCCTCGGGCCAGCCGCCGGCCTTGAAGACACCGAGGTCTTTGCCGGAGGAGAAGATGAGTGCGCCACGGCGGGCGGCGTTGACCCGCATCACCAGGGCGCTGACGATATCGTCTTCGGGGGTGAGGCTGCCCGGCATCGCGAGGGAGGGGTCCGGCCTGAAGAAGTAGCGCCAGGGGGTGTGGACTGCCCGGAGGTTCGGCTGAACGCAGGTGGGGATCGCCTCGTCGTGCTCGATCGTCCCCCACTGCTCGAGCGCCGCGTCGAGGACCGGTTTGTTCTCACGGATGTTGTCGAAGAAGACATGGAGGGCGTAGCAGTCCCGGTAGTCGGGGTAGATGCCGTAGGCTACGTACCCCGCCCCCTCGCCGCTGCCGCGCTCGTTCATCATGGAGAGGGCCTGTCGGATGCCGGAACCATTCATCGTCCGGCGAGATCTGTCCATTACGCCAATTATGCCGCACATTGCCATCACGGTGGATCCGCCCCCTCTGTCCCTCCCCGGCGGGTCCGGAGTGGTTGGGGGAACGCTCTGATAGATGTTGATCCGCCAGAGATAAATACTATTGGAAGGAAGTTTCCTTCCATATGTCTCCCGAGATCATCTCATCGATGCTCGAGCGTATCGAACAGGACAACGTCCGATTCCTCCGCCTGCAGTTCACCGACCTTCTCGGCATGCCCAAGAACGTCGCCATCCCGGCGAAGCAGGCTGAAAAGGCCCTGACCGACGGTATCGGGCTTGACGGATCGTCGATCGAAGGGTTCGTCCGGATCGAGGAGTCCGACATGGTGCTCAGACCCGATCCCTCCACATACGCCCACCTGCCCTGGCGGCCCCGCGAGAACGGGGTTGCCCGGTTCATCTGCGATGTCTGCAAACCGGACGGCAAGCCCTTCGAGGGCGACCCGCGCTACGTGCTCCGCCGGGCAATGGAGGACGCCGCGAAGGACGGGTACGTCTTCAACACCGGGCCGGAACTGGAGTTCTTTCTCTTTAAGATGATTGAGGGTCGACCGACCACGCAGTTCCAGGACGCCGGCGGTTACTTCGACCTCGCCCCCACCGACCTTGCGGAGGACGTCCGGCGCGAGATCATCCTCGCCCTCACCGAGATGGGGTTCGAGATCGAGGCGTCTCACCACGAGGTCGCCGAGAGCCAGCACGAGATCGACTTCAAGTACAGCGACGCCCTGACGACTGCCGACCGTGTCGTGACGTTCAAGTTCGCGGTCAAGACGATGGCGCTGATGCGCGGCCTGCACGCATCGTTCATGGCAAAGCCGATCTACGGCATCAACGGGAGCGGGATGCACGTGAACTGTTCGCTCGCGAAGGATGGTAAGAACGCCTTCTACGACCCCGACGCCCCGCTGCAGCTCTCAGAGACCTGCATGCATTTCATCGGCGGGCTGCTCCGCCACGCGCCGGCCATCACCCGGGTCGCAAACCCGACGATCAACTCCTACAAGCGGCTCGTCCCCGGCTACGAGGCGCCCTGCTACGTCAGCTGGAGCACGAGCAACCGTTCGGCCCTCGTCCGGGTTCCGGCGCCCCGCGGCAACAGCACCCGGGTCGAGTTCCGCAGCCCCGACCCGACCTGCAACCCCTACCTCACCTTCGCCGCGATGCTCACCGCCGGGATGGAGGGCGTCCGGAAGGAGATCGAGCCCCCGGCCGGTGCCAACGGGAACATCTTCCACATGACGACCGCTGAGCGGGAGCGCGACGGGATCGGGACGCTGCCCGGGAACCTCGCCGAGGCCCACCGGGACCTGCTCGCCGACGACCTCATCTGCAGGGCGTTCGGCCCCCACGTCGTCGATGCCCTCACGAGTGTCGCAGAAGCCGAGTGGGATGCTTTCCGGACGGCGGTCCACCCCTGGGAACTCGACCGCTATCTGGCGGCATATTAACCTTTTTTTGCTGCTTGAAGCTCCGGACGTTCCGTCCGTCGCTCTCCGCAACGTTCTTAATAGAGCAGGCCCAGATGCATCGCACCGGCCGACCGGGGAGATCTATGACGCAGATGAAAGATATCGACACGATGCGGAGGGCCCGGGATATCGACGGGCTGATTGGAGCGCTTTTAGACCCGGCCGAGGCTGTGCGGCTGACCGCGGCCGAGGCCCTCGGCACCGTCGGCGACGAACGGGCGCTCGATCCGCTGGAGCGGCTGAAGTTCTCGGACTCTAACGTGGGCGTCAGGCGGGCCGCGTCGCTCGCGCACGCCCGGGCGGTAGGGAGGCTCGCGGAGAAGAAGGCAGTGGAAGGCTGGCTCCTTGATACGTAGGCAGACGGGATCCTCTCCTCCACGAATACGGACGGGCCGGGGTCACCTGCAGTCCGCCCGCAAAGGCATATATACCGCCGGGGCGCCAATGCGGGAGATGATCAGGAGATTGCTATGGCGACACTGGACGATATCGATACCCTGCGCGACGGTCGGGACATCGACGGGCTGATCCGGGCTCTCGACGACACCGACGAGCATGTCCGGGCGCAGGCGGCGCTTTCCCTCGGGACGATCGCCGACCCGAAGGCGAGAGAGCCGCTCGACCGTATGCGAAACGAGGACCCGAGCCCCTCGGCCCGGGAGGCGGCCGGGACCGCGTATAAATGGTTGGTCGGCCGGCTCCAGGAGGTCGAGGTGTCCCGGAGACCCGGGACCCCGCCGAACCGGTAGAACCGGCTCACAGCACGACGAAGTTGAGCCAGAGGAGGCCCGACCCGATCGCTACGGTGACGAGGAGCACGAGCATCCCCACCTTCAGGAACTCCACGAACGATATGGAGACGCCGTTTCGTGCCGCGATCCCGAGCACGACGACGTTTGCCGACGCCCCGATAGCCGTGCCGTTCCCGCCGAGGCATGCACCGAGCGAGAGCGCCCACCAGAGCGGGTAGGTGTCCATCGAGGTGCCCATATTCTGGATCAGGGGGATCAGGGTGGCGGTGAGGGGGATGTTGTCCACGATTGCCGAGGCGATCGCCGCGAACCAGGCGATGATCAGCATGGCCTCGCCCTCCGAGTGGACGTTCTCGACCACAAACCCGGCGACGGCCGCGATCGTTCCGGTCTCGACGAGGGCGCCGACGACGACGAAGAGCCCGCCGAAGAAGAAGAGGGCCGGCCACTCGATCTTCTCGAATATCTCCTCCGGCGGCTGCCTGCTCCAGAAGAGAAGGATCGATGCGCCGATCAGGGCGATGAGAGCGGGTTCCAGGCCGAGCAGGTCCTGGGCAAAGAACATCCCGACGACGAGCACGATGACGGCGATCGACTTCTTGAAGAGCGACCGGTCCCGGATCGCCTCCTGCTCGTTCAAGTTCTCAAGCGTCTTTGCGATCCCCTCCTGCTCGGTTGCCGAGACAAGGAGCTGCTTTCTGTAGATAAGGAAGAGCATCCCCATGACGACGACCAGGTTGACGACCATGATCGGTCCCATGTTGACGATGAACTCGTTGAACGTCAGGCCGGCGGCGGAGCCGATCATGATGTTCGGGGGGTCGCCGATGAGCGTTGCCGCCCCGCCGATGTTGGAGGCGAATATTTCCGCAATCAGGAAGGGCAGGGGGGTTATCCGCATCACGTTCGCTATGTAGAGCAGCATCGGCGTGAGGAGGAGGACCGTGGTGACGTTGTCGAGGAAGGCGCTCGTGACGGCGGTCACGACAGAGAAGAGCAGCAACACTCGTATCGGGCTCCCTTTCGCAAGTTTCGCCGTCTTTATGGCGATATACTCGAAGAGGCCGCTGCCGCGGGCGGTGTTGACGATGATCATCATCCCCATCAGGAGGAAGATGGTGCCGAGGTCGATGTACTCCGGGATCTTCTCCCAGGGGACGATATGGAGGAAGACGAGGACCGAGGCGCCGAGCATCGCCGCCACTGCACGGTGGATCCGCTCGTCGATGATGAGCGCGTAGGTGAAGAGAAAGACCACGATGGCGATCAGTTCCGGGCCGATCACGCCTTCGCACCCCGGCGACGGTTGGTGCTACGGGTGGCGGGGCGTGCAATGAACGTCTGAGGAATTGTCATAGGATCCCAAAACGAATAGTCAGGAATCAGATTCGCATGGCTGCCCCATAATCATGCCGCTCCCTACAGTCCGGCCGGAGGATGAAACCCGGCACCTCAGGAGGGGGGACTCCATCTCAGAGGGCGGCGGACGGTCGCCCCGGGTTCAGTCCGGCACACGGACATCTCCGGGGCCGGAGCCCTCTACCCCCCTCCCCGCACGTAGCAGGAGGATCTTATAGACCTCCCCGGCGAGGAGCACCGGCAGGCCGAGCAGGGCGAGCAGCCCCCAGTCGCCGGGGGTCAGCGGTGCGGTCCCGAGGACGGTCTGCAGGATCGGGACGTAGACCACCAGCGCCTGGAGGGCAAGGCTCCCGAGGATCGCGAGGAGCAGGGTGGGGTTCGAGAAGAACCCGATCCGGTGGAGGGGGAACCGGAACGACCGGAAGTTCAGCACGTTGTAGAGTTCGAAGATGATGAGCCCGGTAAACGCCATCGTCCGCGCCCGGTCGAGGTCGACCTCGTAGAGGCTGGAGAAGACGTAGATCGTCAGGAGACCGAGCCATGCCCCGAGGATGAGGACGACGAGGTAGGCATCTTTGGTGAGGATGGACTCCCCGGGGTCCCGGGGCCGCCTCTGCATGACGTCTTGCTCGGCGGGCTCGAGACCGAGCGCGATGGCGGTGACGCCGTCCGTGATCAGGTTGATCCAGAGGATCTGGATGGGGATGAGGATCAGCGGCAGGCCGAGGAGGAGCCCGCCGACGATCGCAACGAGCTCCCCGATGTTGGAGGAGAGGAGGTAGCGGGTGAACCGGGCGATGTTGTCGTACTCCCGCCTCCCCTCCTCGACGCCGGCGACGATGCTTGCGAAGTTGTCGTCCACGAGCACCATGTCGCTCGACTCCCTGGCGACGTCCGTTCCCTTGATGCCCATGGCTATCCCGATGCTCGCCTTCTTCAACGCCGGAGCGTCGTTGACGCCGTCGCCGGTCATGGCGATGACCGCACGCTCCCGGGCAAGGATATCGATCACCCGGAGTTTGTGCTCCGCCGTGACCCGGGAGAGGACCTTTGTGGTCCGGAGGCGACTCGCGAGTTCGTCGTCGCCCAAAGCCTCGAGGTCGGCCCCGGTCAGCGCCCCCTCGCTCGAGAGGCCGAGGTCCCGGGCGATGGCGTAGGCGGTCAGCGGGTTGTCCCCGGTGATCATGATCACGTCGATCCCGGCGCTCCGACAGAGGCGTATCGCCTCCGCCGCTTCGGGGCGTGGAGGGTCGCGGATCCCGGCAAACCCAAGAAAGATCAGGTCTTCCTCCACCGTCTCCTCGGTCAACAAAAGACCGTCCGGGAGCGGGCGGTATGCCGCCCCGAGCACCCGGAGCCCGCCGGACGCATATTCGGCGATCTCCGCGAGGATTGCATCGCGGAGGTCGTCGGTGAGCACCACGACAGAATCTCCCCGGAGCAGCCGGGACGACCGGGCGAGAAGCACCTCCGGGGCTCCCTTCACGTAGGCGACGTCTCCCTCCTCTTCCCGATAGATGATCGTCATCCGCTTCCGGGTGGAGTTGAACGAGAACTCCCGGACCGCCTCCGGAGCATCCTCGCGGGAGAGGCCGGCTTTGGCCGCCGCGACCACGAGCGCCCCCTCGGTCGGCGTGCCGAGGATCCGCCACCCCCCTTCCGTGAGAGAGACGGTTGCATGGTTGCAGAGGAGCACGGTGCGGAGGAACCGGGCGAGCCCCGGTTTCGCCAGGGGATCGATGGGGTTGCCTGCAACGAGGAACTCCCCCTCCGGGGCATACCCGGCCCCGGTCACCGTCACCTCGCACTCCGGCGTCTTCACCCGGACGACCGCCATCTCGTTCCGGGTGAGGGTCCCCGTCTTGTCGGTGCAGATCACCGAGACCGCGCCGAGGGTCTCCGATGCCGGGAGATGGCGGATCAGGCAGTTCCTCCGCATCATGCTCTTGATGCCGAGGGCGAGCGTGAGCGTCACGACCGCCGGGAGACCCTCCGGGATCACCGCCACCGCGAGCGAGACGCCGATGAGGAACATCTCGAGGAGTTCCCGCTGCTGCAGAAGACCGACGGCGACCGCAACCACCGCGATACCGATGGCGATCAGCCCGAGGTCCCGGCCGAGGCGGTCCATCTGCCGGGAGAGAGGCGTCGTCTCGTCTTCGACCCGCTGGGAGAGGCCGGCGATCATGCCGAACTCCGTCTGCATGCCGGTGGCGACGACCACGCCGCGTCCCCGCCCGTTGACGACCGTCGTGCCCGCAAAAGCCATGTTGCTCCGCTCAGCAAGGCTGGTCGGGGAAGGGAGCGAACCCGGCGCCTTATCGACAGGCGACGACTCACCCGTCAGCGACGCCTCATCCACCTCGAGCGACGTCGCCTCGACGATGAAGAGGTCGGCGGGCACCCGCTCTCCCATCTCGAGGACGACGAGGTCCCCCGGCACGATCTCCGAGGCATCGATCTCCTGCTGCCCCCCACCGCGGATGACCACGGCCCGCTGAACGAGCATCTTCTTCAACGCCTCGATCGCCTCGCCGGCCTGCCACTCCTGGGAGAACCCGAGGATGGCGTTTAAGACGACGATGATGAGGATGGCGACGGCGTCCAGGTACGCGCCGACGAAGAACGAGACGCCTGCCGCGACGATCAGGATGACGATCAGGACGCTCTTGAACTGCCGGAGAAAGACCTGGAGGCGGGTCTCCCGCGCCTCCTCGCGGAGGACGTTCTTCCCGTAGCGCTCCAGCCGCCCCGCCGCTTCTTCCGCGGGGAGGCCGGATGGGCCGGTGCCGAGTTCCCGCTCGACCTCATCGAGCGAGAGGCTGTACCAGTCGGGCTGAGGTCTTCCTTCTGCGGGGGGGACCTCCCGGCGGTCCCGATTCGGCACAATCATACATCTCCGGTTCTGCGCCGCGCTATAAAAAGGTATAGAGATCGCTCGAACCTCCAGAGAACGGCCGCAGTGGCGGCTCCGGCGGTCGGGTGGATAGGCCCGGGCCTGCCATCCTTGCGGTAACATTATATCTCCCGGCCGAACAGATCGGGGGCCGGGTCGGGAGTCCGGCCCGGGGAGGAATGACGATGAGCAGAATAGCGGTCCTGATCACGGATCTGTTTGAGGATGTCGAATACACGCGACCCGCAGAGGCGTTTCGGGAGGCCGGCCACGACCTCGTCCACATCGGCCTCTCCGCGGGAGAGACCGTGCGCGGGAAGCAGGGGCAGGCAGAGGTCAGGATCGACCGGGCCGCATCGGAGGTATCGGCGGACGACTTCGACGCGCTCTTCATACCGGGCGGCTACTCGCCCGACAAACTCCGTGCCCACGACGCGCCCGTCGAGTTCGTGCGTCGCTTCGTCGAGAGCGGCAGACCGGTCCTCGCCATATGCCACGCGCCTCAACTCCTGATCACCGCGCAGGTGCTCGAAGGCCGAAAGATCACCGGCTGGAAGTCCGTCGCCCAGGATATCAGGAACGCCGGGGCGGAGTACATCGACCGGGAGGTGGTGGTCGACGGCAACCTGGTCTCGAGCAGAAAGCCCGACGACATCCCCGCGTTCATCGAGGCGTCGCTTGCGAAACTTGAGGAGACCGGCAGGAAGACGAAGACTGCGGCTGCAGCGCAGCGGTGAGGCCAAAGCCCCGCCGCACAAACTCTTTATGGATGCGAACCGCACCCACTCTTTGAGATGAATCCTGCAGGTCTGCCAGACTCAGGGGAATGGGGCAGGCTTGCGATCATCGCCTTCGTCACGGCGATCTCCGTCTTTCTCGGCCTCTTCTTCGGCGCCGGAGGTGCGTATACCTGCTTATTCTACCCGGTGCTCGTCCTCGCCGCATTCTGGTACCGGAGACGGGCGGTATATCTCGGGCTCCTCCTCGCAGCGCTCCACATCCTCATCGAGTATCTCTCCCTCCGCCCTCTGGCTCCGGATGCCCTCGCGCGTGCGGCGGTCTTCGTCGTCGGCGTATACCTCCTCGGATACCTCTTCGACCTTGCGGGCAGGCGTGCCGAAGGCCTGCACTTCCGCGTCGGCGAGCCCGGCGCACCCGCGTGCGACCGGGATACGCGAAGGTTGATCTCCCGGTTATCGAGCCGGGACCCGGATACCCGCTACCAGGCGGCCGGGTGCCTCGGCGACGCAGGCGTTTCCGCTGCGGTCGGGCCGCTCGCCGCTCTCCTCGCCGACCCGGAGACCGGTGTCCGCTGGAAGGCGACGGAGGCGCTCGGGAGACTGGGATCTCCGGCCATCGGGCCCCTCATGGAGAGCCTCGCGAGCGAGAACGTCGATGTTCGGTGGATGGCCGCGGTTGCTCTCGGCGATATCGGCGAGGCGGAGGCGATCCCGGCACTGATGGAGGCGCTCAACGATGAGGATACCTACGTCCGGAGCAGGGTGGCCCTCACGCTCGGGGCTATCGGCGAGGCCGCACGAGGGGATCTCATCGCCGCCCTCCACGACGGGAACGAGCGGGTCCGGTGGGGTGCAGCGCTGGCACTCGGGAGTATCGGCGGAGAGGAGGCCGCGACGGCTCTCATTAATGCGCTCCACGACCCCGACGGGGATGTGCGGCAGCGTGCCGCGGGTGCGCTCGCCGATATCGGCGAGCCTGCCGTTCCCCCCCTTCTTGCGGCGCTCCGGACGGACGAGGAAGAGTTCCGGCAGGAGGCGATCGCCGCCCTCGGCCTGGTTGGAAGACCTGCCGTCGCCTCGCTCGTTGCGGCGCTGCGTGGCCACGACGACTGGCGCGTCCGAGCAGGAGCCGCGCGAGCTCTCGGGGAGATCGGCGAGCGGCGGTCGGCCGACATCCTGATCGTGGCGCTCGATGACGAGCGGGAGGAGGTGCACGAGGCTGCACGGGAGGCGCTCGGCAGCATCAGGAAGACATAACACCAGCGAGAGAGCACCTGAACGCTATGACTGACGACACCCGGATCGAGGAACTGATCGCCGAACTCCGGCAGGGCCCTCTCGCGGTGCGCCGGGCGGCGACCGCCGAGCTCGGGGCGAGGGGAGAGGCGGCAGTCCTGCCGCTCATCGCCGTAATGCAGGTCGAGGGCAACGACGTCCGGTGGTATGCCGCCCGTGCGCTGGTGGAGATCGGCAGGCCGGCGATCGGCCCTCTCCTCGCGGCGATGCGCGCCACGGACGACCGGGACTTCCGGCGATACGCCACGGCGACCCTGTCGGGGATAGGCGAACCCGCTATCGAGCCCCTCATCGGCGTCGTCGAGAACGCCGACCCGGACCTGCAGCCGTTTGCCGCCATGGCTCTCTGCAAGATCGGCGAGCCGGCAGTCGAACCGCTCCTCCGCCTCATGCGCAATCAGGACCCGAAGACGCAGGAGCGTGCCGCGCTCCTCCTCTGCAAGATGGGGGAGCCGGGCGTCGGACCGCTCACCGAGGCACTGAAGACCGGGAGCAGATCCGCGAATAATAAATGATCGGAGAACCCCGGATCAGTAAGGTCTGATGGCACCTTACACGATGAAGGGCCCCCTCCTGCCGCTGATGGAGAGGGACTTTCAGGAACCCGGGAAGTTTCTGGTTGCAGGTACTGCGGTCCTTGCCGCCCTCATTGTAGAGCCCCCCGGCACCAACCTCATCCTCTGGTTGCTTCTTTTTATCTCCGCGGGGCTCGCGGGGCAGAGCGGGAAGACCCCCTGCGCAAGCTGGGGGATGGGAGCGGAGCCCCTTCGTCCGGCGATCCCCATGCCCCCACATCCCATATCTCTATGATAGAGGACCGCCTATCCTGAATGAGAGAACCTGCAGGAGAGTTTTCAGATGCACCTTGCCACGAAAGTCAAGATTCAGGTGACGCCTGAACAGGCCGATGTGCTCTGGCACCTCTCTGAAAAGTGTCGGTTACTCTACAACGTTGCTCTTGCGGAACGGAACCAGAACAATCAGGAGAACAAAGATCGGCCCGACAAGCAGCACCTCGGGTACGTCCAGCAGGCCAACGCTCTCCCCGACCTGAAGAAGAAGTATCCCGAGTATACGTGGGTCTATTCCAAGGTTCTGCAGACCACGCTCAAATCGCTGGACGACAACTTCAAGTCGTTCTTTGCACTCAGAAGCAACGGTGACGA
>DASQ01000145.1 GCA_002503885.1 Methanoculleus marisnigri
AGGATCGTGACCTCTCGGATCTGGTGCGGCTTGATGCACGGGGGGATCGGGAACGTGAGTTCCTTGCCCGTCAGGCCGTGCTGCTTCCGGAACGTAAGGGACATGCCGAGCGTCACGGACCCGTTGCGGATCGTCAGGTGTGCCCGGGGGTACGCCAGCTTGAACCGACCGTCTTTTTGGAGGTAGTGCGGAGGGCTCGGGCAGTACTCGAGCTGCCCCTTGCGGTACAGTTTTAGCAGCTCAAAATACCCTTTGTACGCCTCTTCAACGGACTTGAGGGTCTGCTGAGCGGTATCGCTGTGCAGCAATCCGTAGTTTTCGTTCGGCTTTGACTGCACGTAGGTGCTGTAATCTTTGTAGGGGAAGTCCTTCTTCCGGGTAAACGGGAGGTAGGATCCGACCAGGATGTCAACCCCCGAGGTAAGATCCGGCCGGAGGCCCAGAAGGATCTGACGGTTCTCCCGGTGCGTGGCATAATGCTGTCGGACGGTGTACAGTCCTACATTGTACATGCTTTTAGCATGGTACGCGAGCGTGTCGAGGATCCAGAACGTCTTCTGGGGAAGGCGCAGATAGTTGCTGACGACTCGCAGTGCCATTATCTCTTATCTTTGGGACTCATCTGTCTATAAGGTAACTCCCGCGGGGCGAACGTGTACGGGGCGTGATGCGGGCAATTCCTCCCCCGGTTGAAACCGGGGGCCTCCTTGCCCGTCGCATGTGAAGGGCAAACGGACCCTCTCCTGCATCACGAGCTGGAACGGCGGTGCGCACTCCACCACGATCGTCCGGAACTTCGCCATTCCAGCCGACGAACCGGTCGCCCTCGGCGGGACCGACCGGGGAGCGAGCCCGACGGAGCTGGTGCTGACGGGGCTTTCCGCCTGCACCGCGATCTCTATCGCCTACAGCGCGGCCCAGGACGGCGTCGAGGTCGATTCGATCGAGATCGATGTCGAGGTCGACCTCGACCTTGCGGGGTTCCTCAACATTTGGCGATGCCCGACCGGGCCTCGCGGGGATCCGGCTGACCGTCCGGGTGGATGCCGACGCACCGTGGGAGAAGGTCGAGGAACTCGTGAATCAAGCTTACCGGCGCTCGCCGGTCGCGGCTTCGCTTGAAGGGAGAGTGCCGGTCAGGGTCTGTCTCGGGTGGGAGGAGACGGGGGCGGGCAGGACTCAAAGATGACCCGCAACGAAGCGGCGGCGCAGACGCATATCTGCGATTAGCGACGGGCCGAAGGTCTGGAGTTCGAGCACCGAAGGTGCGATGATAAAACCCACTTTCAGAAAGGGTTATCTTTTAGTACCTGTAATACGCACGCATACAGACTTGTTTTCCCGCTTATAGCGGAAGCTTCAGGGTCGAGGTGATGGGATGCACAAGCAGAAGTTGATCAACGCGTTGCTGTACGCGGTGGAGCGCGACGGTCACATCGGTCGGACGAAACTCCTGAAGTTCATCTTCTTCGTGGACCTCATCTATTACAACCTGCGAGAAACGACGCTCTGCGGGACGACCTACATCCGCATGCCGAAAGGACCAGCCGAGGCTACGGCGTTCCAATTAACATCCGAATCGAACGCATATTTCGACGTGAAGGCACCGACAGCAAATGCGCATACGGGAAGGAGAAGGGCGGGCGGTTTTTTTCGAAGAAATACCTACGAGTCGTACGAATACAGACCCAGGAGCAAGGCAGATCTCACGATCTTTACGCCCTACGAGCGAGTTCTCCTCTGGTCGGTGCTCCAGTGGATGAAGTTCAAGAAGACGGATCTCATCAGTGACATTACCCACTACTTCCGCCTCTGGAAGGAGTTTTCCGATGGAGAAGATATTCCCCTCGAGTACTTCCGGTTAAACCGCCGCGAGAGAATGTATCTGGAACATTCCGGCCTGCACGCCGACGGCTTCGAGCGCACGTTCTGTACGGGAATCCTTCCTCTCTCCACGGAGGTTGCCGGCGCGCTCCACCCCCTGAAGGCAGAGCGGATTGCCACCGTCGAGGAGATTTTGGACAACTTCATCGCGAAGTATCCGTTGCCCGCCCTTGAGATCTTCTACGACGCATACCTGGCGTGGGACGACGCATACCGCACTACGCTCCACCACAACCCCTCGCACGCCCCCGCACTTGCGGCCGAAGGCTGCGATGCGCTCTGCTTCGTCTCTCACGTCGTCGCGACGCATATGATCCCGGCTGTGTATAGCGAGGAGCAGTTGCAGGAGTTCTGCAATACCATGGAGCAGCGCTTCAACACCGATCGGGACGCGATCGCCCGCGATAATCCACCTTCTCTCCCCCCGGATTCCGACGGCAGGGTCTCGGCTCTCGTCGATATGGCGATGCGCATCTCCCGCGATCTCGCGTGCAGTGAGTCTCCGGCAGGGAGGAGGTAACCTGCCTTATTTCCTCGACAGTAACGTCCTCATTGGGTACTACTTTCACGTCGCCGATACCTGGGGGGCCGAGGCTGCGGATGTCTTCGACGACCCGGAGCCGAACCATTCCAGCACGGGAGTCTGGGCCGAGTGTTTCGGGGACGGGACAGGAGGACGGTGTCACACCATCCAGCACGTGATCGTCCGCGAGTTCCGGCGGGCGATTGCGCACCTGAAACGGGGCGGCTCGACGGACACTCTTCTTGCCGAGGCCGAGACCGGTGGGTGGCGAATCGTCCCGCTCCTCCAAAACGTTGCCGGACTCTCTCGCGAGCCGCCGGGAGCGGCTCTGGAGACGCTCGCAGCGGTGAAAGAGCGGTGTCAACTACCCCCGGTTAAAACCGGGGGTAGTTGACGTAGTGTTTAGGGATAGGGAAGGTGACGCCGACGATCTCGGACGCCATTCAGGTCTCCTGCCCGGCCCGCTTGAGGATAAGCCGATAGTCCTCTTCGGGGATCTCGCGCATGGCTATGCGGAGGTGGCCGCTCCACATTGTTTTGTTCGTGATGAATTTGAGATCCGGGATCAGCGGCTTGAACTCAAGGGGTTCGGCAAAGACCGCCACCGGCCGGACCTTCATGCGGAAGGGGAAGACCTCGTCGCCCATCTGCGGCGGGGTGGTGAAGAGGCGGGTGTGGTCTTCGTAGGGTTCGGATACAACCTCGTAGGCCCCGGTTATCGCCGAGGGGAGGATCGTGTCGCCCTCTTTCTCCTGCCGGACGTACACGAGTATTGTATCCCCGGGCTTCACCCGCTGCATGAGGGTTCTGTTCCGCTTTGGAACTCCCCATACGTGCTTTTGTTCGAGGATCTTCCAGTTGTCCCAGTTGGAGGAGGCGATCCAGTGGATCATAGGTGGAATTTGATCGTTTGTATTTAAAAATACTCACTGAGTAGAGACTGTTTGAATAATCCCATCTGCTTAGCAGGTCAATTTAACTAATCAGGAGAGATAGTTCTCCCCTAAGACCTTGCTGAGAGGGAACGTTCCCTCTCGATCCCTCCCCCGTGGTGAGTTCCGTTTCATTAACTATATCAGAGAATAACTATTATTTTTGTAACAGGCGTGTTCAATGTCTTCAGATCTGACTTTTATCACTAATGAGAATGGCAATACGTTACTCGATCGTTTTAATGCACTCGTTAAAGATACCACACTTTTTGACTGTCTTGTTGGATACTTCTATTCAAGCGGGTTCTATGCTCTCGATAAGGCCCTGGAAAATACCGAGAAGATCAGAATCCTCATCGGTATCAGCACCAACAAAGCGACATATGAGCTCATCCAGGCTGCCTCCATTGAGGGTCACCCTACGCTGCTTCTTTCCAGTAAAGACCTTAAACATCAGTACTCCGGCATGGTCAAAGATGAACTGGAGCAATCCGAAGACGCCTTTGAGATAGAAGAGGGTATTCGGACCTTCATTGAGTGGTTGAGGAGTGGAAAACTTGAGATCCGCGTCTACCCCTCAGAGAAGGTCCATGCAAAACTCTACATAATGACGTTCAAAGAGAGTGACAGGGACAAGGGGCGCGTTATCACCGGTTCAAGCAATTTCTCTCAATCCGGGCTGCAGGATAATCTTGAGTTCAACGTTGAACTCAAGATGCGGGGGGATTACGAGTATGCGCTTAACACGTTCAATGAACTCTGGGAAAACTCGGCCGATGTGTCGGAAAATTATGTCGAGACGATACGGACCCAGACCTGGCTCAACGATTCCATTACCCCGTACGAACTTTACCTGAAATTCCTCTATGAATACCTGAAGGAGAAGATCAATCTCGATAAACAGCAGACCGGTGACGAGTACATCCCGGAGGGCTTCATGGACCTGCAATACCAGAAAGACGCGGTGCAGGACGCGAAGTTAAAACTTGAGGAGTATGGCGGCGTTTTTATCTCCGATGTGGTTGGTCTCGGGAAGACGTACATAGCAACCCTCCTTGCCCAGCAGCTTGATGGGAGGACACTCGTTCTTGCCCCTCCGGTCCTGATAGACCGGGAGAATCCGGGTTCATGGCCGAATGTCTTCCTCGATTTTGGCGTGCGCCAGGCAGATTTTGAATCGGTCGGGAAATTGGACCATGTCCTTGCGAGGGGGACCGAGCGGTACAAGAACGTGATCATCGACGAGGCTCACCGGTTCCGTAATGAGATGACCCAGAGTTATGAGAGCCTGTATCGGATCTGCAGGGGCAAGCGGGTGATTCTGGTAACGGCAACCCCTCTCAATAACTCTCCGAACGATATTTTGAGCCAGATTAAACTCTTCCAGAACGCCAGAAAATCTACTCTTCCGAACCCGAAGGTGCGCAACCTCCAGGGATATTTCAATACCCTCCAGGGGCGGCTTGACACACTGGACCGGCAACGGGATCGCGAAGAATACATGAGGGTTGTCAGGGAAAATGCCGAGGAAATCCGTGAGAATGTGCTCCAGTATTTGATGGTCCGGCGTACGCGGGCGAGCATCACCAAATACTACAGTGAGGATCTGAAGCGGCAGAACCTCAAGTTCCCCGAGGTCGAAGATCCTCAGCCGGTGTATTACCGTTTTGATGCACACACGGATTCGATCTTTCTGGAGTCGATTGACCTGATCGTGAATAAATTCAAATATTCCCGCTACACCCCGCTCCTGTATCTGAAGGAGGGCACCTCGCACCCTGAGGAACTGGCCCAGAAGAACATGATGAAGTTCATGAAAATGCTGCTTTTGAAGAGGCTTGAAAGCAGTTTCTTCGCATTTAAGATGTCTATTAGCCGATTTATTGGATATTATGAACTATTTATCCGGGAGGTCGAGAAGGGAAGCGTCTATATCAGCAAGATGCACACGAATACGATCTTCGATCTTCTTGAACAGGACGATATGAACAAAGTCGCCTCTCTCCTCGACGATAAGAAGGTCTATTGTCTGCCATCGTCCGATTTTACTCCGGCTTATCTGGAGGATCTTAGGTATGATCTGACGATTCTCAAGGAACTGCGGTCACTCTGGGATACTATTGAGCAAGACCCAAAGATCGCTGCATTTATTGAGGTGCTCTCAACAGACCCCCGATTGAAAGATCAGAAATGTATCATATTTACTGAAGCGAAGGAGACCGCGGATTATCTTACCACAGCCCTGAAGGAGCAGTTTGGCGACTGTGTTATTGAATATCACGGGTCATCTTCAGAGAGAGAACGACATGAAATTATCGACAATTTTGATGCGAAGGCCAGGCACTCGAAGGACGATTACCGGATTCTCGTGACGACAGAGGTTCTCTCGGAGGGAGTGAACCTTCATCGCTCCAACGTGGTGATCAACTACGACATCCCGTGGAACCCGACACGGATGATGCAGCGGGTCGGGCGCATCAACCGGGTGGATACGAAGTTCGAGAAGATCCACGTCTTCAATTTCTTCCCTGCAGGGCCTATCAACGAGGAAATTGGTCTGCAGGAGGCTGCTGAGGCGAAAATTGCAGCGTTTATCGAGATGCTCGGAAACGATGCTCCCCTCCTGACCGACGAAGAGATCAAGTCGCACGATCTCTTTACGAAACTGACGTCCCGGAAGACGATCACGGGAGAGGACGAGGAAGAAGACCTTGAACTCGGTTATCTGACGTTCCTGCGCGAGATACGGGATTCTGATCCTGATCTCTTTAAAAAGATCAAATACCTCCCGAAGAAGGCGAGAACCGGCCGGGAATCCGGTGGGTCCGGGCGTTCGGTGGTTACGTTTTTCAGGCGGGGAAAACTCCGGAAGATCTTCCGAACGGCTATCAGAGGGGCGGAGCCCGTTACCGAGGAGGTGGATTTCCTGCGTGCGGCAGATCTTCTCCGGGCAGAGACCTCGACGAAGAAGCACGCCATCGGATTGGACTTTTACTCGTTGCTTGTGTCCAACAAAGCCGCTTTTGAAGATGTATTTGCCATCGAGGGTACCATTGTGTCCTCACGTGGCAGTAGAGGGGGCGAGGTTAAATTCACCGGCATACTCAGAGCGATCCAGCACTCGCCGGAGTTTACGGATGAGGACGAAGAGTACGTGGGAAAGGTCCTTCGGCTGATAGAAGACGGGGCGCTCCCGAAGGCGACCATCAAGAAGATCCTCACAAAGATTGCGTATACCCCGGAACCTCTCCCCATGCTCGCAAAGATCAAATCCGAGATCTCGGAGGAATTTTTCCGCCCGGCGTTCGGGCCGGTCGATATTTCCGGGCCAAAAGAGGTCATTCTGTCTGAGTACTTCGCGGGAGGCGATCTCTCATGAAGGAAGACCTTGCTGTCAGGTTTCTTGACGACGTCTTCATGAACGCCTTTAACCCGGGCCGATATACGCATTTTATCCAGGAACTCTTCAATGATTTCCGCGTGTTTCCGCAGCGGTTGCCGATATGGCAGGAATTCAAGAACTATATTGATGAAGCATACAGTATCGGGACCTATTTCGACGGAAAACACACTATCGGGGTGCTTTACGTTCGGCTGAGGAGATCGACGTCTCGTGACCGCGCCCGGACGATGCAGCGTAACTTCATCGCGAAATTCCTCAATAACGAAGGGAAGGATGCGGTCCTGGTCGCATTCTACGGCGATGACCATGACGACTGGCGCTTTTCATTTGTCCGGCTTGAGCACACGATCACGACCGGCGACGACGGGAGGATCCGCACGAATATGAAGCTGACGCCTGCACGTCGGTTTTCGTTTCTTGTCGGAAAGCACGAACCGAACCACACCTGTAGAAAACAGTTCCTCGACCTGATTAAGGAGGAGCAGACGAATCCGGTTCTTGCGCAGATCGAGGACCGTTTCAGTGTCGAGAGTGTCACAAAAGAGTTCTTCGAGATGTATAAGGGTTGCTATCTCAACCTGAAGGAGTCACTTGAAGCGGCCCTCGCAGTTGATCCTCACTGCAAGAAGGAGTTTGAGGAGAAGAATATCTCAACTGTCGATTTCTCGAAGAAACTCCTTGGCCAGATCGTCTTCCTTTATTTCCTCCAGAAGAAAGGGTGGCTGGGTGTCCGGCAGGATCCCGAAACCGGGCGGTTCCAGGAATGGGGCACGGGCCCGAAGGATTTTATGCGCCGTCTCTATAACGGGGAGATTGTCCCCTACGAGAATTTCTTCAACGACATCCTCGAACCACTCTTCTACGAGGCTCTTGCAGAGAATCGCTCAATAAATGAAGACTATTACAGCAGGTTCAGATGCAAGATTCCGTTCCTGAACGGCGGTCTCTTCGAGCCGATTCAGAACTACAACTGGGTCAGCACCGATCTTCAGATCGGGAATGCGGTATTTGGGAAGATTCTGGATACGTTTGGGCTGTTCAATTTCACCATCAAAGAGGACGAGCCTCTGGAGCGGGAGGTGGCGGTCGACCCGGAGATGCTTGGGAAGGTCTTTGAGAACCTCCTCGATGTGACCGATCGCAAATCGAAGGGGGCGTTCTATACACCCCGCGATATTGTGCACTATATGTGCCAGCAGAGCCTGATCGGCTACCTCGCAAACCACACCGAGATCCCCCGCGAGGATCTGGAGGTGTTTATCCGGCACGGTGATGTGGCGCTCGGGATGACCCTCCATAGCCAGGAGACCGGCGGTCGGGACGAGGAATGGTACAGAGATGCCCGGTTTACCCTGCCGGAGTCCATCCAGAACCATTACGCCGAACTTGATACTCTGCTCTGCTCGATCAAGGTGGCGGATCCGGCGGTGGGTTCAGGCGCTTTCCCCGTGGGGATGATGAACGAGATCGTGAAGGCCCGTTCCACCCTGACGCCGTTCTTTGCGGGTGACAGTTTGAACCGGTCGATATACGAGTTGAAGCGGCAGACGATAGAAAATTCCCTCTACGGTGTGGATATCGATTCGTCGGCGGTGGATATCACCAAGCTCCGGTTCTGGCTCTCCCTGATCGTGGACGAGGAGAATATTGCGACCATCCGGCCGCTCCCGAACCTCGACCACAAGATCATGTGCGGGAATAGCCTGGTGGACGAGTTCGAGGGAGTCAGCCTCTTTGATGAGAAACTGCTGAGTGAGCCCGACGATGACCGGGAGGCTCTGGTAGCGCCCATCGATACCCGGATAGAGGAGCTGGGAGTGGAACTCCACCAGATCCTCACGGGAGCGCTGGATGGCGATTCGGCCGGGGTTCGGCGGGAGATCGCGCGTCAGGAGAAAAAGAAGAAAGAGACCCTCGCGGGTCCGAGGACGGCCGCACGGCAGATAACCTTCGATCAGACAGTCTCCCACAGGGTCAAAGTGTCCCGGCGCAAACTCCGGGAGTTGAAGAAGTACCAGCGGCTCTTCTTCAACGAACAGAACCGCGCGAAGAAGAACGAGTATCGGGCCACAATCGAGCAGATGGAGTGGGACCTGATCGAGGAGACCCTAAAAGAGAGCGGCAACACGGACGCCTGCACGAAACTCGCGGTATACCGGAAGAACAGGGTGAAGCCGTTTTTCCTCTGGAAACTCTACTTCTCCGAGGTCTTCCTGCGCCAAAACCCGGGGTTCGATGTGGTGATTGCAAACCCGCCATATGTCCGGCAGGAGAGCATCAAGGATCAGAAGGATTACTTCAAGGACCACTTCCGTGTGTACCAGGGCACCGCCGATCTCTACGTGTATTTCGTTGAACGGGGGGTGAGCCTGCTCGCGGCAGGCGGGGAGTTCACCTACATCCTGCCGAACAAGTGGATGCGGGCAAACTACGGGAAGCCCTTGCGGGCGTGGCTGAAGGAGCGGCGCGTCGAGGAGATCCTCGACTTCGGCGATCTCCCGGTCTTTGAGAGCGCAACGACCTATCCCTGCATCCTCCGGATCGGGGCCGGGTCTCCCCGCGAGCGGTTCGATGCGGTGCAGGTGGAAAACCTTGATTATCCGGACCTCACCGACTACGTGAAGGCTCATGCGTATCCGGTAAACCTGACGTATCTCGATGAGGAGGGGTGGTCTCTGGCCGACGAGAAGACGCAGGCGCTCCTTCTGAAGATCAGGGCCGCCGGGGTTCCTCTGGGGACGTATGTGGATGGGAAGATCTATCGTGGCATTCTTACGGGCCTGAACGAGGCATTTGTTATCGATAGCGAGACGAAAGAGCGGCTGATCGAAAAAGACCCGAAGAGTGCGGAGATCATCAAGCCGTTTCTTGCGGGACGTGAGATCAAGAGATATCTTACTCCAGACCCCACGAAGTTTCTGATCCTCTTTGAAAAAGGGTGGACTAACCAGCACTCAGGGAGTGTATCTGACAAATGGGACTGGCTAAAAACCTCCTATCCGGCGATCGCATTGCACCTTGAGCCATTTGCAGGAAGTGGTGAACGGAGGTGCGATAAAGGAGACTATTGGTGGGAACTGAGGGCCTGTGACTATTATCAGGAATTTGAGAGGCCGAAGATTATCTATCCAAACATCTGTAAAAAGCCCGAATTTACCTACGATGAGTCCAACAACTACACCAATCAAAAGTGTTTCATCATCACAATGCCTGATAAGTATCTGTTGGGCATTTTAAACTCCAAATTGAGTTACTTCCTTTTCAGCGTGATGCTTCCCAAACTGAGAGGAGGGTTTTACGAACCAAGTTATGTCGTTTTCAAGGATTTTCCGATCTACGTGCCCGATAATGCCATCCCCGCCGATGTCGCCCGCCACGACCGCATGGTCATCCTCGTAGAACAGATGCTCGACCTGAACAACCGCCTCGCGGCGGCGAAGGCCCCGCATGAGAAGGAGGTGCTCGCCGGGATGATCGACGCGACCGACCGGGAGATCGATAGGCTGGTGTATGAGTTGTACGGGCTCGCGGAGGACGAGGTGGCGGTTGTGGAAAAGATCGGTCAATAATGAGGCTGATGATAACCAGAATTGATGTGTTACATGATGGATTACAAGGAATACTTCAATTCCCTCCTTGCCACCCAAACGTTAGAGTCTGTCACTGATGATAATGCACTGGAGATTATCGGTGGTTTAGTAGATTTGTCTTTGGATCTACAAAGGAATGATGGGATAGACACAGCATTGAAACTCGCGGAAGAGTTCCTTGATAGAAGTCTCACACGGGAGATGCGGGCACTCACGCATTATTTCCTTGCTAATGCTTGGTCTAATCGACAAAAGTTACAAAGAGTAGATTTTACTAAGGCATGGGAATGGGAGCAGGAAGAACTTGAGAAAGAGATTATTCACATTCGTTTAGCAGTCAAGTATGGTTGCCACTATATGGTCGGAGCTCCAGAGATCTTGCCTGCTCAAAGGCAGTGCGAGGTGTGGACAAATTATGGAAACCTCATGAGTCTAGTGGGTAGAGTCGCTGAGGGGATCGAATACCGGGATAAAGCATTAAATATCGATCCGTCGTTTTCAATGGCTTTAGGAACAAGGGGACAGGGGCTTCTTGTTTATTCACGTTATCTCAGCGATGGTGGGCATAGGGGAGTCTTTATCAAACAGGCATATTCGCTGCTTAAGAAAGCGCTGGAAGGCGACCTTCATATCGACGCGAGAAAAGCCTTTGAAAGTGATGTGAAAAGAATTGAGAACGCCTTTCAACGCGAGTTTCTCACATCCTACGTTGATATGAGTTCGTTCTCCTTAGGGGATTCCAAATCCGAGATAGAATACCGGCAATGGTGTTTGAACAACAGACTATTCCTCAATCCGCTTAATGACTTGGGACCCTATTCAATCGGAGCGCGTGACATCATTTCTATGCCGTCAATTGTAGTCGACATCAATGAAGGCCCATATTACATCGGTTTCTTCAATCAAATGAAGCAAGAGTTCGTTTCTGCTCGATATCTTTTCTTTGATGGAATAAATAGCAGTGAATTACACTTTTCTGATAAAGATGTCCTTCTTTATAACACTCTGGACTATCCCTCCTATGGTTTAGCTGTTGAGAAGGTGAGAATAGCATACCGAATGGTGTATTCATTGTTCGACAAGCTCGCTTTCTTCTTGCGAAAATACCTTGACTTGGACATCTCTGAAAGAAACATCTCTTTCAGAAAAATTTGGTATGTCAAGACGGGGCGTCGAGATCTACTTAGGGAAGACTTCTACCATAAGGAGAACCTGCCTCTTCGAGGTCTATTTTGGCTGAGTAAAGATTTCTATGAGGACTATGAGAAGAAGGACGCATTTAGGGATTCGATTGAGCCGGAGGCAAAGGATCTGCGTGAGATAAGAAATCACTTGGAACATAAATATCTGAAACTTCATCTCCCTGAGTGGAGCAGACCCGATGAAGGCGAATTTTGTTCAATAGGTCTTATTGATTCACTGGCACATTCCCTATATCGCAGTGACTTTGAAGTTAAAACATTAAAACTTCTTAAACTTGCTCGTTCTGCACTAATTTACTTGACTCTTGCTGTTCAATGTGAAGAACTAAAGAGGCGCGCAGAGAAATGCCCGGATAGCATGGTTGTAAGTTTGCCATCATATGTATTTGACGACAGTTGGAAGTGCTAAAATCCCCCATAGTGACATAGGTGCTCCTGTTGGCAGGATCGAATTGCGGATCAATCGGCTGGTCTACGACCTCTCCGGGCTCGCGGAGGAGGAGATCGCGGTTGTGGAGGGGGCTGTCTGATGCGATGAACCCGCTCAGCAGATGGACTGTTACCGGTTCGACGGTGAGCCGTGAGGGAAGCATGCCGGGAGAAACGTCGTTACCGGGAGGGTGAATGCCTGCCGGCACAACCCTGCGACCGGCAACCCGGGGGAAAAACGTTATCCTGATGGGCGGGTAACAGGAGTATGATGGGGTATGCGCGATGGTCCGGTAGGAATGACGCTCCGCTCCGCGGAGTTCGAAAAGACCGAAGGTCTTCGAGGACCGGAGCGCGAGCACCGCCAGGTGCGAGTCTTACGGCTGATGGCATCCTCGGTGCGCTGGCGGAACACCGCGAACGGATCAGGAGCCTGGGCGTTCGGCGGATCGGGGTCTTCGGGTCGTTTGCCCGGGGCGAAGAGCGCGAAGAGAGCGATATCGATATCCTCATTGAGTTCAAGGAAGGAGGGCGCTCCTTTGACACGTACATGGACCTCAAGTTCTTCCTTGAAGATCTCTTCGGGAGAAGAGTTGACCTCGTCGACCGCGATGCCATAAAACCGGCTCTCGCACCGCATATCCTCCGGAGTGTCCGGTATGTCCCGGGAATATAACCTCTATCTCCGCGATATCCTTGAGGTTATCGGGAAAATTGAACGATACACCCGGGGAATGGACTACGAGGAGTTCCTGGCAGACGATCTGGTGCAGGACGGAGTGATCCGGAACCTCATGGTCATCGGTGAGGCCGTGAAACTCATCCCCGAACCGCTGAAATGCGAACACGCCGATATTTCCTGGAGAAAGATTGCAGGAATGCGAGACATCCTCATTCACGCATACTTCGGGATCCATAACGAGATCGTGTGGGACGTTATCAGGAACAAGATCCCGGAACTACGGGTTGCAGTCAGGCAGATGCTTGATGACGAGGCCGCCTGACCGCCCTCTGCCGTGGTTCGGTGCCCGAAAACGGCTTGCCCCGCCGACGTCGCCCGCCACGACCGCATGGTCGTCCTCGTAGAACAGGTGCTCGACCTGAACAACCGCCTCGCGGCGGCGAAGGCCCCGCACGAGCGGGAGGTGCTCACCGGGATGATCGACGGGACCGACCGGCAGATCGATAGGCTGGTGTATGAGCTCTACGGGCTGACGGAGGACGAAGTGAGGATTGTGGATGGGGAGACACGCCCCGAACCAACCTGCACCGCCATCCCGGCCTCTACAGCGCCGGAGAGGCGGAAAGGGATCTCTCCTCGTCTTTGACCAGCGGATAATTCGCCGCCTCCCATCCGATGGTGCCGCCGAGCAGGTTGATGACGTGCCGGAACCCATGCTTCTCGAGGATGCTTGCCGCAAGGCTCCCCTTGAACCCGGCATCGCAGTGGACGACGATCTGCTTCTCTTCCGGGACCTCCGCCAGGTGCTCTTCGAGCTCTCCGACGTAGATGTGGTGGGAGCCCGCGATGTGGCCATCCTCCTCCCGGTGGTTGACGTTCCTGACGTCGAGAACCCAGACCGACGGGTCGTCCAGGTGCTCCGCGAGATCGGAGGGGGACCAGGTGCCGTTCCTCTCGATCTCCTCGCCCTGCTTGAACCAGGCCGCAAACCCACCGGCGAGGTATCCCGCGATGTTGTCGTAGCCGAGCCGCACGAAGTGGCGCACCACGTGGTCCATGTCCAGGTTGAAGTCGTCCACGAGGACGATCGGGTCTTCGTAGTTCAAGTAGTAGCCCATGTAGAGGGGAAGGCCCTGCCGCCAGATGCTGAGGGTCCCCGGGATATGCCCGCCGGCGAAGCTCGTCGGAGACCGGATATCAACGATCTGCGCTTTCCGGTCCAGGAGAGAGTGGAGCTCCCGGGCCGAGTATGCCCGCAGGTGCGGCAGGTTGTGGATCAGGGGCGGGCCTTCCCGGTTGAGTTTTCGCATCATCTCAAAATACGCTGGCTCGTAGAGCCGTTCGTTCACCTTGCGCTCGACGAACTCTTCCTTCGAGAGGGAGAGCAACTCGTTCGTCGCCTTTTCAAACCCGATGCTCGTGTACTCCCGGTCGCTGATATTCCCGCCGCAGACCGAACCGGCGCCGTGGGCGGGGCAGACGATCACACCGTCGGGGAGCGGGAGAAGTTTCTCGTGCAGGCTCGCATAGAGCATCTCTGAGGCCTCCCGCCGCAGGTCCTCGCCGGCAAGATCGGTCCTCCCGACATCCCCGGCAAAGAGCGCATCGCCGGTAAAGACCATCTGTGGTTCGTCGGAGACGGACCGGTCACGGAGCAGGAGCGATATGCTCTCCACGGTATGGCCGGGTGTCTCCAGGACCTCAAGCTCGAGTGGGCCGAGCCCGAACGTCTCCCCCTCCCGGACGGGGGTACCGAACCCGAACTCCTCACGTGCCCCGTGCAGGATCTCCGCCCCGGTCGGACGGGCGAGTTCACGGGAGCCGATGACGTAATCTTCGTTCTTATGCGTCTCAAAGATCTTCGTGATCCTCATGTTCTCGTGCTCGGCGATGGTCGTGTAGACCTGGCAGTCGCGCCTCGGATCGATGACCACCGCCTCCCCGCCCGCCCCGATGATGTATGAATTGTGAGCAAGGATGTCGGACTTAATCTTCTCAAACAGCATCTGTCTTCATCTCCGCGATGATGGGGTCCGTCCCCCGTTCTGATGCGCCGGAATATGGGAGAACTATATAAAAGGTTTCCGGGAATACGGAGAGATGGACGGACGTCACCGTCCGCCGCCCGGACATTGGTCTTCACGGGACCCGGGCGGGTGTTCACCCGGCCGGGCGGTCCTGACCCCGAGGATGCTTCCCACCGCCTTGAACGCATCCTCAAGTTCCGAGAAGTTCGGGATCCGGCAACCCCGCAGAATGCGCAGGCCGCTCCTGATGCTGTCGCCGCCAAGCATGCAGCCCACCACCATCTTCTCCGTGTTTCGGGAGAGCCGGAGGATCTCGTTTGCAACATGTGCCGGATCGACAAGCGTGGTCGGCACGGCGATCACGAACGCGATGTCCCAGAAGTCCTGGTGCCGGATCAGCACGTCGAAGAGAGCGGCGAACCGGGTGGCGTCGGCGTCCCCGAGGATATCCATGGGGTTTGAGTGGTTCCAGAACGGCGGCAGGAACGCATTCAACTCGCGGAGCACGTCGTCGGGGAGGTCGACCATATCGACCCCATACGTCTCGGCGTAGTCGGAGGCGAGGACGGCGAATCCCCCCGCACTGGTGACGGCTATCGCGCGTTTCCCCTGCGGGTACCCCTCGGACGCCAGGAGTTCCGCCAGGTTAAAGGCGTCCCGCAGGCTCCGGGCCACTATCACCCCCGCCTGCCTGAACGCCGCGACATAGACATCGTAACTCCCGGCAAGCGATCCGGTATGGGACGACGCCGCGGCCTTGCCCTTCCGGGACGACCCGGACTTCACCGCCACCACCGGCTTTCTTCCGGCAACCTCGCGCATAATCTGCGCAAACCCGCGCCCATCCTGGATCTCCTCGACGTACAGGGTGACCGACCGGGTATTTTCGTCCTGCTCGGCGAACCGGAGGTAGTGCTCGAATCCGAGGTCCGCCTGGTTGCCGACGCTGATGACGGCTGAGAACCCGAACTCTTCGGGGAGGCTCCAGTCGACGACGGTGGTGATGATGGCGCCGCTCTGGGAGATGAAGGCCACATCCCCGCGTCTCGGCGAGACCGGGTCGAACGTAGCGTTGATCCCCTGGTGCGGCATCATGATCCCGAGGCAGTTCGGCCCGACGATCCGGATACCGTGCCTGCGTGCGATCGCCGTGACCTCCTCTTCGAGGACCGTGCCGGCGCCGCCGATCTCGCGGAACCCGGCGGTGACGATGATGGCAAGCCGGACGCCTTTCTCCCCGCACTCCTCCATCACCCCGGGAACGAGGCGGGCCGGCACGGCGACGACCGCCCAGTCGACCGGGCCCGGGATATCCGTCACGGAGGAGTAGGCCTTTCGCCCGAAGAGTTCTGTGTGGGACGGGTTGACCGGATAAAGGTTGCCGGGAAAGGAGAGCAGGTTCCGGAGGACAGAGTAGCCCACCTTGTTCGGGCTTGCGGATGCGCCGATAACGGCGATGGATTCCGGATAGAAGAGATCCGGGGGTGCCCGGACGCTGAGGCGGGAGGTGGCGCCCCCGGCGGTATCCCCGACGATGATCCTCGCATCGACAACGCTGGCTCCCTCCTCGTACACGATGACCGGGTTCAGGTCGAACTCCCGGATTCGCGGATCCTCGACGAAACTCTGTGCCATCATCGCGATGACCCGGACGAGCGCCTCCTCGTCCTTCGGTGGCTCCCCCCGGTATCCGCTGATGAGCCGGTAGCCCTCGATTTCGCGGATCATCTCGCGGATCTCATCGTCGGTGACGGGCAGCACCCGGATGGAGACGTCCTCCAGGAGTTCCACCAGTTTCCCTCCAAGGCCGAACGTGATCACCTTCCCAAACGACGGGTCGGTCTTCCCGCCGATCAGCACCTCGAGCCCTGCGGGCATCTGCTTCTCCACGATGACGCCGGTGACCGCCGCTTCCGGGGCCCGGGCGGCACTGTTCCGCATGATGGTCCGGAACGCTTCTTCGGCGTCATCCGGCCCCCCGATTCCGGTGATGACCCCGCCGACGTCGCTTTTATGGACGATCTGCGGAGAGATAATCTTCATGACGACAGGGTAGCCTATCCGTCCGGCGGCCTCCCGTGCATCGTCGGCGCTGGTGGCCAGGTGGTTGGGCGGCACGGGTATTCCGCACGATTCCAGCAGGCGGTATCCCTCAGATTCGGTTAACATCCTCTCCGGCATGCATATCCCTCGCTCTATGCCGGTCGTGCCGGTGTTGCATGACCGGTGTCCTGTTTCAGGGATTGGCCCGGTCGCCCATAATAGTTATCCATCCCGCGGGAGCGGACCCGGTTTCCATCAGGGAGTGTGGCAGATGCGGCAGATGCGGTTTTGGCCCGTGAACCGCCACGGCCGAACATCGGCACGGGTAATACTTATTTGCATTTAGTCATACCTGATAGGTCTTAATTCGATAACTATAATAAACAGTGTTACGACAATTTGTATTAGTATGACCCAGTCTCGATACACAGGACTCTTCGCGGCCGCAGTGCTTGCGGCCCTCGTTCTCGCTATGCTCGCCGCAGGGTGCACCGGCACCGAAACCGGTTCGACCGTCGTCCAGGATGGTCAGACGACCTCGATCACCGACGGGTTCGGTCGGACCGTCACCGTCCCGTCACCCCCGGAGAGCGTGGTCTGTTCGGGCTCCGGAGGCCTCCGCTACCTTGTCTACCTGCAGGGTCAGGACCTCGTCATCGGCGTCGACAGCATCGAGAAGGAAGAACAGGCGATGGAAGGCCGCCCGTATGCCCTCACCTATGGGTCGCAGTTCAAGAACCTCCCCCTGATCGGTGAGTTCAGGGGCAAGGACGACCCCGAGAAGATCCTCGGCATCGGCCCGCAGGTCATCTTCAAGACCGGTTCCACCGGAACAGCATACGGGACCAGTGCCGCCGAGGCCGACAAACTCGAGGCAAAGACCGGCATCCCCGTCGTGGCATTCCCCTACGGCTCGCTCAGGAACGACGCCGAGAAGGCCGAGATGTACGGCGGTCTCCGCACGATGGGCCAGACCCTCGGGAAGCAGGACCGGGCCGAAGAGGTGATCGCCTACATCGAGGCGACGATAGCCGACCTCGAGCACCGGACCGGCGACATCCCCGAGGCTGAACAGAAGGCAGTCTACGTCGGCGGTATCTCCTATGCAGGCGCCCACGGGATCATCTCCACCGAACCCGCCTACCCGCCGTTCCTCTGGGTGCACGCGAAAAACGTTGCCGCGGGCCTCGGCACGGCCCACGCCGATGTCGCGAAAGAGGCGCTCGTCGACTGGGACCCTGAATCCATCTTCATCGACGTCGGCACGATCCAGATAGAGGGTGATGGGGCGATCGGCGAGTTGAAGACCGACCCCGCACTGCAGGGCCTCTCTGCATCGAAGGAAGGCCGGGTCTACGGTGTCCTCCCGTACAACTTCTACAGCACGAACTACGAGACCGTGCTTGCCGATGCATACTTCGTCGGGAAGACCCTGTATCCCGACCGGTTCGCCGACATCGATCCGGTAGAGAAAGCGGACGAGATCTACACGTTCTTCGTCGATAAACCGGTCTTTGAAGATCACAACAGCCAGTACAGGAACCTCGGGTTCGCGGAGATCCCGCTGTAGTGCCGGGCCTGATGGGAGGGTATGAAGAGATGCACTTTGCAGACGGGGCCATCCCGAGAGACTACCTGGCATACGTGCGGAAGAAGAATCTCTGGATACTTGGCGGGGCAGTCCTCCTCTTTCTCCTCCTGATCGTATCAATTTCAGTTGGTGCGGTCAGCATTTCCCCATACGACGTCTTTCTCTCCCTCGTGAACGGCACCATCGACCGGATCAACGCGCTTTTCCATCCCGGCGCTGCTGTGAGCATCTCCAACACAGACCTGATCGTCTGGAACATCCGCCTCCCCCAGGCGCTTGCCGCGGTCGTCGCCGGGGTCGGGCTCTCGGTGGCGGGTGTCGCCATGCAGTCGATCCTCCGTAACCCGCTCGGGTCGCCGTTTACGCTCGGCATCTCCAACGCCGGCGCCTTCGGGGCGGCCGTCTCGGTCATCCTCCTCGGCGCGGGAGAGATGCATTCGACGGTTGCCGACGCCGTCACCGTAAACAACCCCTACCTGACGACGATGGTGGCGTTCATCTTCTGTCTCCTTGCGACAGCCGTGATCCTGCTCATCTCCCGGATACGCGGGGCGTCTCCCGAGGTGATGGTGCTCGCCGGCGTCGCCCTCTCCTCCCTCTTCACGGCGGGGACGATGTTTCTGCAGTACTTCGCCGACGATACCCAGCTCGCCGCCGTCGTCTTCTGGACGTTCGGCGACGTCGGCCGGGCCAGCTGGCAGGAACTCGGGATCATGGCCCTCGTCACGATAGCGGCCACCCTCTTCTTCGTCGCGAACCGCTGGAACTACAACGCGATCGACGCCGGCGACGAGACCGCCAAAGGACTCGGTGTCAGCGTCGAGCGGGTCCGGGATATCGGGATGATCGTTGCAGCGCTCGTGTCCGCCGTGATCGTCTCGTTCCTCGGGGTCATCGGATTTGTGGGCCTGGTCTGCCCTCACATGGTGAGGAGACTCATCGGCGACGACCAGCGCTACCTGATCCCGGGGTCCTGCGTGATGGGCGGGGTCCTCCTCCTCGCCTCGGATACCGTCGCCCGGGTCATCGTGGCGCCGTATATCCTCCCGGTTGCCGTGCTCACGGCGTTCCTGGGCGCACCGGTCTTCATCTACCTTCTCCTCACGGGGTATCGACGATGATCCTCGGTGTCGACGGTGTGGCGTTCACCTACCGGAGCGCCCCGGTCATCCGGGATATCACGTTCGACCTCTCGCCGCACCAGATCCTCGCGATCCTGGGCCCAAACGGCGTCGGGAAGACGACGCTCTTAAAATGCATGAACGCCATCCTGCGGCCGAAGTCCGGGTCGGTCCTCGTCGAGGGGACGAACCTCCTCACGGCGGACCGGATGGAGATCGCACGGAAGGTGGGCTACGTCCCGCAGCGATGTGAAGCCAGCCGCATGACCGTCTTCGACGCGATCCTCCTCGGCCGCCGGCCGCATATCCGGTGGGACGTGACGGATGCGGATATCCGGATCGTCGAGGCTGCAGTCCGGATGCTCCACCTTGAGGACCTGACGCTACGCTATATCGACGAAATGAGCGGCGGGGAACTCCAGAAAGTGAGCATTGCACGGGCGCTGGTGCAGGAGCCCCGGGTGCTGCTTCTCGACGAACCGACAAGCAGCCTCGACCTCAAAAACCAGCTCGATATCCTCGGGATCGTCAGGCAGGTGACGACGGACCACGACGTTGCCGCGGTGATGACGATGCACGACCTGAACATGGCGCTCCGCTACGCCGACCGGTTCATCCTCTTAAAGGACGGCGTCATTCATGCCGCGGGGAGCCCCGATGTGGTGACGCCGGAGACGATCGAGGCAGTCTACGGCGTTCCCGTGACGGTCGAGCGGTACAACGGGTTCCGCTTCGTCGTCCCCCTGGCCCCGGAGAACCGCAGTAACGTATAAGCCCACCCTCGCCGATATGCGCGCCGGGCATATGGTGCTCGAGACGCTCATCGGGATCACCGAGATAGTCCTCGGGACATTCGGGGCGCTCTTCATCGTCTACGGAGCGGCGATCGCGATGATCGAGCTCCTGGCGCGGGAGATGCGCATCAGAGCGATCACTTACCACGACATCCGGTGGGTCTTCACCACGCGTATCCTGATCGGCCTCGAGTTCTTCGTTGCCGCCGACGTCTTGAAGACGATCATCGAACCAACGCTGCAGGATCTGGCCATCCTCGGGGCGCTCGTCACGATCAGGACCGTCGTGAGTTACTTCCTCGGAAAAGAGGTGAGCGAACTCCCGGAGGAAAGAAAGATGTGAGTAAACCGGGATTTCGCGGTCACTCGCTCTTCCGGTTCGGGAGTGCCATTAAGTGCTCGTGCGCCCCGTCGACGACCCTTCTTGAGTTCCCGAAAGTGATCACGCGCAACGCCTCGTCGTGCGGGAGCCACTGGTAGGCGATATGCTCGTCCGAGAGCGTCACCTCCTCCTCCGGGGTCTCGATGAGGTAGTAGACGACCTCCTTGTAGACCGTGTGTGCCCGGCGCTGGAAGAAGTAGTGGACCTCCTCCCGGAACCCGGGGACGAACTCTGCGCGGGTGATCCCGGTCTCCTCCTCAAGTTCGCGAAGCACCGTCTCCTCCTCGCTCTCGCCGCGCATGCCGTGCCCCTTCACCAGGTCCCAGTGCCCGGCCCCGTACTGCAGGATGAGGTACTGGAGACCCGTATCCCGCCGGACGACGACCGCCCCACATGAACGCTCTTTTGCCATGGCCCTTCAGTCCTGTGTCGTGAATTCTCCGGCTCCTGCGAGTTCGCGCCCGATGATCCGGAAATCCTCTTCCAGGGCCTCCCGGTATGCCGGGTTATAGAGCGCGGCGGCGGGGTGGAGGGTGGGGATGAGGCGGACCGGCTGGCCGAAGAGAAGGCCCGGGTAGACGGTCCCGCGGATCTCCGTGATCCGGTCGAACTCGACCGGCAGGAAGGAGAGGATATACCTGCTCGAGTGCCGGCCCAGCATCACGATCACCTTCGGGCGGATGATCCGGATCTGTTCCTCGAGGTACGGGGTGCAGGCCAGGATCTCTTCGTCCCGGGGATCACGGTTCCCGGGCGGACGGTGCTTTACGATATTGGCGATGAAAACATCGTCACGGGTTAGACCGATCCCGGAAAGGAGGCTCTCGAGGAGTTTCCCCGCCCGTCCGACAAACGGCCTCCCGGTGAGGTCTTCCTGTTTCCCCGGCGCTTCGCCGATGAGCATGAGACCGGCCCCGGTAGCCCCCTCCCCCGGAACCGCGTGATGGGTGTTCTCCCAGAGGGGACACTTCCGGCATTCGTCAATGACGGCGGCAAGCCTCTCTATCGCTACCTCTCTCCCCGTCTCCTGCACTATGCCCACACTATTGACGATAACTCGTATAACCTTCTTATGCATTGCGTTTTACCGCCGGGCCCATCTCAACCACCCGGGAACAACCTTTGAAGAGAGAGGAGGTTTCGCACCTCCAGCCACGGATCTCGCCGTCCGGCGCGGTGCCGGTTTCGTGCCTATGGAGGCCGGTTTTTCGAGGGGGTAATCCGGCACAGGCCCAACGTATAGATGCGTGTCACAGAAAAGGTATATAGAGAAACGTTGAGCTCTCCAGCGTGGATACCTGTACCGGTATCCCGAGATGCACGGGGTCCCCCTATCCCCGGTTGACGCCCCGGATGAAGAACCCCGCGTGCCCGGAGGCAAAGGGATGTACGCACTCTGTGTACTTGAAGGTATGCTCTGTCGGCCTCCGGGTAAAAAACGGAGGTGTAATGCGTGAAAATTATGCGCCCCAAAAAAGTATTGCCAGCATTGCTGATGCTTCTGCTGGCAGCCTCGGTACTGCTACCTATCGTAGGTGCAGCTGCAACAACGGGGGAATCGCACCAGACTACAGAATGTTCACCGGAACGTGATCTCACGGTGAGCGTACACACAGCCTCACCAATTGCTTCGCTGAAGGTCAACGAAATAGCAGGGAATATCCCGGATTTTGCCGATTGGCGAAACGGGAATGTTGAGTTCTCTACGACTTACTACGATCTTGAGGGAATTCCGGCAGCGTATTCCTTCGACGTTGTCGTTAACGGAGAATACCGTGGATATATTCTCGTTTCAGCAACCCGGAATAATTATCCCATCCTTGAGTTCTCTAAAGGGTTCACTCCCGACAAATGTTCCGAACTCATGACACATTCGAGTGAGATCGCAGGTAAGTTCGCTGAAAAGCGTGGACTGAACACAGGCGATACAGAGTTGCTGTATTTAGGTGCAACATTCTATTACGCGAAGTTCCCGCTAGCCGATTCGAGAGGGATAAAACAGGATTCCGTCATCATCGATCTCACAGCGCCTTCGGTCGTCGATGAATCCTCTACAAGACTCCCAGTAACCGGAGATGAGTTCCTTCAGCAGCAGCAAGAGAAACAAAAAGAGATAAATGTACTTTGGGAGGCTCTAGATGACCAGATGGAATCCCCGGATCCAACAATCTCTGCAGAATCAGTTACTGGAACATCCGGATACATCAACGGTGTCCCGACATACCTATGGCAACTGGGGTGCTCTCCTACGGCTTCCGCGATGGTGCTGGGCTATTGGGATAGTCACGGATATCCAAATTTCCCGGGAGAAGATCCATTGATTCAGGAACTTGCCACAGCAATGGGAACTACCCCCGAAGGCTCGACGTGGCCCTGGGATATTGATGACGGTATCGATGAAGTGTGCGCGAATCATGGATATTCTTCAATGGATTCAAGCGACGATGCCTGGATGACGTTTGATGAGGTTAAAAGCGAGGTGGATGCACAGAGACCTTTTGTTCTCAGCCTGTGGAGCGGCGGCACACCTATAGGAGAAGATGAACCTTATGGTGATCACAGCGTTGCCTGTGTTGGCTACCACGACTATACAGAGGACTGGGTGTCCATACATGACACATGGGATACTCAGATCCATAACATAGTCTATGGTGATTGGTTGGGTGCCATGGCAACCTGGGTGAGGCCCTGACCTCCCCCCTTTAGCGTGGAGGAACTTGATGAAATTCCGGGAAAACGACAGAACCGGCAGGGTCGCACTCGTTCTCCTCCTGATCGCCGTCGGTGCTTTTGGCGCCCTTTTGCTCCTCGATCTTCTCACGATCGGTCCCGGGTACCCTCCCCCCGAGGCCCTGCAAAAATGGTATATCCCCCAGCCCAGGTATGAGTACGCGGAAAACGGCACCGTCGTCGTAAATAGAACGATCGGGGGAGGTATCGTTCTGCTCGGCGATATTGAAGAAGGATGCCCATCTCTGTTTCCGGATTGCTCCCGGTACTGCAGTCATGCCGTGTATCTCGACACCGTGTTGGGTGACCGGTATCTGGTCGTCAACTGGTACTTCGATGATGACGCAGATCTCGCGCGGGCGGAAGGGAACCTCTGCAGTTACCTTCGGTCGTCCGGGAACGTCGCCTCCGCCGGGTTGATCCTCCCGGGAGAACCGGATAGATCGCCGGACGCACCGATCGTTAGCCCCATCACCGTGACGAAATACGAGAGCGAAACATCGTCCGGTTACTTCGGCGTCGTTGAAAAGCCGCTATCCCCGGAACACGACGATTATTTCATCGTTTACTACGGGGTTTTCGGGCCGGCCGTTCTCCCCGATCACACCGCTGCACTGGAGGAACTTATGCTCCGGAGTTACTCGCTCCGGAACGCCAGGCCGCTCGCATCCTGTACGTGAGCGGCAGAGGTACAGCCGGGCAAGGCACCGCGAGCCCGGAGATCCGTCATATAGACCGGAGGGCGGCCCGAAACGGTGAAACCGGACTGCGTCCGTTCACCGAACTGCGGTCCCACCCTACCGGCGCGGCACCGTTTTTGCGCCCATAGAAGCCGATTTTTCGGGGAAAAGATACGGCACAGGACCAACGTGTAGATGCGTGTCACAGAAAAGGTATATAGAGGAACGTTGAGTTCTTCAGCGTGGGTACCGGAACCGGTATCCCGAGATGCGCGGGACCCCCCCATCCCCGGTTGACGCCCCGGATGAAGAGCCCCGCATGCCCGGAGGCAACAGGATGTACGCGCTCCGCGTACTTGAAGGTATGCTTCGCCTGCCTCCGGGAAAAAAACGGAGGAAAACAAGATGAACAAAAAAAAAAATCGGAATGCGGGCATTCCCCCTGCTCCTGGCGGTAATGCTGGTGAGCGCGGGTGTTATGCCGATTGCAGGCGCAATCGAGGGCGAAGGTGCAGGAATCGATCTCGATCGGTACTCGCCTCCTCAATTGAACGTCGATCCATCGATCGAGACGATAGCCATCTCCGAGGCGTTAAGCCCCCAATCAGAGCGACGAATCACGGACGGTAGGACCGAAGGGGGGATCCCGTTCGGTTCGATCGTCGTCCACGCAGCCGACGGGATCACCCTGGTATTCGACAACGATGGGAACCAGTTGCTCTCGATCAGTGACGAAAAATCCGGAAAACTACCCACACCTGCTGGTGTCGAAAAATCCTGTACCCGACTGCATCAACTCCCGAACGACTCGAGGGTATACCACCGTGGAGATCAGACCTTCGTCCTTGATGCTGCCGGAGAACTGATCCTGACCGTCATTGATGAGACCTCGTCCTCCGGTCAGAATGTGGCGGAGCCGAAGATGTGGACCGGTAATAGCTGGGTAGAATCGGCAGAGGATAGACCAAATTCCAACATCACCGAGTACACGGCATACTGGACGGTCCCGTCCAGCCCGCCTTCGGGTCTTGCGATTAATGAGAGGATCTATCTCTTCAACGGCATCGAGGGGACTGTCAATTCAACGACGTACCTGTTGCAGCCGGTGCTGGCCTACAACGGATCCACCCATCAATGGGAAGGGCAGGCCTGGGCGGCATACAGTCCCAACTACCAGGATAGTTATTATGGGCCCCTGTTCGGCACCGCCACCGGGCATACGATGCGAGGGCGCATTTACTGGAGCAGCAGTCTCAATCTCTGGTCTATCACCATCTACGACCATACAACGGGCCAGTACAGTTCGCTGTCGACGCAATGCATGCAGCCGGGGGCCGGGTACCGTGTCGGCTGCGTTCTTGAAGGCTGGAATATCGACGACAACACCGACGTGCCGGGCGATACGCTCTTCTACGACATGGTGTACAAGAGTTATGGGGCACCCATGAGCATCGACCTGGAACCGTGGTATTCGACCGAAGTTCCCTACGAGATCATGCAATACTGCTGGGTGCAGATCATTCAGGATCCTTCGCGGGTGTGCCTCCATACCTACAACTGATGAACGATGAGACAAATTTCCTTTCTCCTTTTTGCGCTGCTGCTCCTGGCATTCGGGGCCGGATGCACCAGCACACCGGAAAACGCCACCCCCGCACCGGTCCTCCACTACGAGCAGGGAAACACCTCGATCCCGATCAACACTTCCGAGGTCCCGGTGAGAAGGTTCGATGTCAACGCAACAGAGGTGATCGGGATCGTCCTCGCCGACCCGCGGGCCGGGATTCTGCTTGAGGGCGGGTGGAACATCACCTCGATCCGGACGGGCTTTGAGGAGGAGGACCCGAACCGGGAGCACATCGACGTGGAGTTCAGGAACGATGAACTGTCGCTGTCGTTCTTCATCGAAGTGGACGAACGGGAGAGGCAAACCGGCAGAGGGCGTTGCAGCGCCACGATCTGGAGGGGACACCCGTGGACATCGGAACCCTTCCCTGAAGAGGAGGACTATCACCAGGCAGTAAACCCGTATATGGGCCTGTTTGTGGTCGTCGATCATCACAACGAGCGGGTGATGATGGCCTATGACGACACGACGATCTTCTACCTCTACCCATCATACGGGGATGTAACTGAATGGGAGTGATCGAAGCGGAACCGGCGCCCCTCTCACACGGAACAGGGCGATATGAAAGCGTAGGGGAGGGCGATCCGGGAAAATACAGGTTGCCGGAACGATCATGGAACCACCAATAGGAGGGAAGCAAAATGAACCAAAAAGCGGGAAGGCAGGCACAAGCCGTACCTGCAGCCGGCAGGAGCAATAAGGTGAAACGGATCTTCATCCTCTCCCTTGCGCTGCTGCTCCTGGCGTTCGGGGCCGGATGCACCGACTCCCCGGAGACGAATGGAGCGGAAACCGTCACCCCCGCCCCGGTCCTCCACTACCAGCGGGGGGACGTCTCGATCCCGATCAACGTCTCCGAGATTCCAGTGCGGGGATTCGGCGCCAACGCAACAGAGGTGATCGAGATCCTCCTCGCCGACCCGCGGGCCGGTGCTCTGCTTGAGGACGGCTGGAAGATAACTTCGGTTCGGACGAACTTTGATTACGACTTGAGGACGTATGTCGATGTAGAGTTCCGACGCGACGAACAGTCACCGTCGTTCTTCATCGAAGTGGACGAACAGGAGGGGCACACGGGAAGAGGATTTTGCAACGTCTCATTCTGGAGAGGGGGATTGTATGCAGGCCCTTACCCTGAGGACTACCACCAGAACTGGACGTCCACAAATCGGTTCTCCGGGTACTATGTCTTCGATCACCACCACAACGAGCGGGTGATGATGGCCTACAACGAAACGACGATCTTCTACCTCTACCCCTCGTACGGAACGGAATGGTTCGAAGACGTGAAGAGATCGGGCGAGTGAGGGGCTGTTTTGGATGTGCGGGGCTCGAACTCCGGCCGCTCGTGGTCGCACCTGGCGGTGCTCAAGCTCCTGCCCTTCGGCCAGTCGCACTACGCTCCCGCCCGTCGGCCACTCGCACCTGCGGTGCTCGGGCTCCGCTCCTCACGGAGCGTCGCCAATTTAATACCCCCAGAGATGAACACTATATAGAATTTCCCGGCGACTTCACCGCCCGGTCTCGCCGGAGCGGCGCCTGACCCGGATTTCCGAACCGGGGCACGGCTGCAGGACGAATGGAGCTGTTTACACTATGAGCGATATGGATCATCTCAGTTTTGATACGACAAAGATCGATAAGATACAGGAACTGCTCGATCGAGGGGTGACGGTATACCCCTATACCTTTGAGCGCAGGGATACCGTCGAGGAGATCAAGGAACGGTTCTCCACAATCGAGCATGAGAAGAGCGAGGAAGAAGTCAGCACCGCGGGCCGCATCTACATTGTCCGCCAGCACGGCAAGACGATATTCGCCGACATGGGGGACTCGGGCGGCAGGATACAACTCTATCTCCGGAAGAACGACCTCGGCGAGGAGCAGTTCGACCTCTTTAAACAATACATCGATGCCGGGGATATCATCGGCGTCGTCGGCCACGTCTTTCGGACAAAGATGGGGGAGATCACCATCTGGGTCGACCGGTTCGAACTCCTCACAAAGTCGGTCTGCCCCCTCCCCGAGAAGTTTCACGGGCTCAAGAACGTCGAGACCCGCTACCGGCAGCGTTACCTTGACCTGATCATGAACGAGGAGAGCCGCGAGACCTTCCGGACCCGGAGCAGGATCATATCGCTCCTGCGGCAGTTCCTCTTCGAGCGGGACTATCTGGAGTTCGAGACGCCGACCCTGCAGCCGATCTACGGCGGCGCAAACGCCCGGCCGTTCACCACCCACCACAACGCCCTCGACCAGAAACTCTACCTCCGGATCGCGCCGGAGCTCTACCTCAAGCGCCTGGTCGTCGGCGGTTTCGACAAAGTCTTCGAGATTGCCAAAAATTTCAGGAACGAAGATATCGACACCAACCACAACCCCGAGTTCTCGATGGTGGAGATCTACGAGGCCTACCGGGACTACAACGACATGATGGACCTCACCGAGGAGATCCTCTCGCACCTCGCGGAGAAGGTGTGCGGGAGAACCACCATACCGTTTGCGGGGCACGACCTGAACTTCACCCGCCCCTGGCGCCGTCTCTCCATGGAGGAGGCGGTGCAGGAGTACGCCGGCATCGATATCAAGGCCCATACCCTGGAAGAACTTCATGCGTTCGGCCTTGAGCACTGCGTCGAGGGCTGCGAGAGCGCCGTGACCCGGGGCGAGTACCTGGTGCTCTTCTTCGAGCACTTCGGCGAGAAGCAGCTCATCCAGCCGACATTCGTCTACGACTTCCCCATCGAGAACTCGCCGCTTGCAAAGAAGCACCGCGAGAAGGAGGGAATGACGGAGCGGTTCGAACTCTTCATCGCCGGGATGGAGATGGCAAACGGCTTCTCGGAGTTGAACGATCCCTTAGACCAGAAGGCCCGGCTGGAACTGCAGGACGCAAAACGCCGGCGGGGAGACCTTGAAGCGCAGATGATCGACTACGACTTCATCAACGCGCTCGGCTACGGGATGCCCCCCACCGGCGGCGTCGGCATCGGCATCGACCGTCTGGTGATGCTCCTCACCGGCAAGGACTCGATCAAAGAGGTGCTCCTCTTCCCGCAGATGAAGACCGCCGTCCCGGGACCGAACGGGTCCGAAACGGAGCAGACCGGCGGGGAGGAGTGATCATCCCCGGTTTTTCGCCATGAACGGACAGAACCGGGCTGCCATCCGTCCCGGCATGACGGTGGATGTCGTGCTCAAACGTGACCAGCGAACCGGGAAACTCACCCGGGGCGTTGTTGCCGAAATCCTGACGAACTCGTCCTTCCACCCCCATGGGATCAAGGTCTGGCTCCAGGACGGACAGGTCGGGCGGGTGCAGGTGATCGTCGGGTGAAACCCATCGGCTTCACCCGGCCTTCCGGAGGGTGAACCGGATTGCCGCGCCGCACTCCGGCCGGCCCGCTACCCGGTCATCCGCCCGGATACTGCCGCCGTAACGCGATACAAGCATCCGGCAGATATAAAGCCCGAGGCCCTGGCCGCTCTTTTCGCCGTCCCCACCGCTGAAGCGGTTGAACAGGCGTTGTTTCCTCTCGTCGGGGATACCCGGCCCGTCGTCCTCGACCGAGACCTCGACCTCCTCCCCGTGCTCCTCGACCCGGACGGCGATGCACCCCCCGGGACCGGCAAACTTCTCCGCGTTGCCGATGAGGTTCGTGAAGACCTCGGAGAGGAGGTCGTCGGCGAGGACTGCGACCGGATGGCCCTCGTACCGGATCCTGATCGCGGGGTGATTCGCTACCTGTGTCCGGATAATCCGATCGAGATCCACCCGCGTCAACGCTGCTCCGCTCTCCCGGGCCTCCCGGAGGGTGGCGATGGAGCCGATGATCCCGGAGCTCTGCTCGAGCCGGGAGAGCATCTTCCTGGCCTCTTCCTGCCGCTCTCCCTCGAGAGCATCGATGAGAAACTGAGTATATCCTATAGCAATGGCGTTCGCATTGTTGATGTCGTGGACCATGATGTCCAGGTAGAGCGCGGCCGCCTGGCTGGACTCTTCGAGATCGGCCGTCCGCTCCCGGACCAGATCGCTAAGCCGGGTGCTGTACTCTCGTGTCATCTCCTCTGAGGCGCGGAGGCGCTCGATATTCCCTTTGAGAGAGTCGATCATGGCCCCGATGCTCTTCTCAAGACGGGTAAATTCCGCTCCTGCAGATGTCCGGATCGGGTGTTCGAGGTCCCCCCGGGCGATGGCGTTGACATCGTCGACGATCTCCTGTACCGGCCGGGTGATCCGCCGCGAGGCCGGGAACGCGATGCAGCAGGCGATCAGGCTCGCGAAGATCGCGACGAGAACATGGGTAAACCACATCTCCGTGAGCCGGGCATCAAGAGGAGCGGGGGTGTAGATCAGCTCGACAACCCGGCTCGTGTCCGAGGGATAGTCGGGGGTGGAGAGGTCGACAAAAATATACCGGGTCAATCGTCCCGTTGCCGGATCCGTCATCGTCCGACCCTCTTTCTCCTCAAATACTGCCAGGGCAACGGAATTGATAACAGTGGGATCGGTCGGGCCCTCCGAATCGGTCACGTTGACGAGCCTCCCATAACAGTCGAAGATCCGTATCTCTTCGAGTGCCGGGTTCAACCGCATCAGGTCTTCTTTGAGCGTCTGGTATTGTGGATCAAACCGATCAGTCTCAATCGCACTGCAGATGAGCCCCAATTCGAAGAGGTAGCGGTGATCAGGGGAGGGCATGTAAGCGTATTTCCGCAACCGTCCGCTCGCCGGCTCCGTCAGGATTCGGTCCGCGACAAACGCATCGCCGAGCCGGATCTCCGTTATCCGGTCGTAGAAGGAGGGGAACCCCCTGAAATCGAGGCCGAGGTCCGGAGGGTAGGTGGTGTACTCGATGGCGCCTGACGCGTTGATGATGTAGAGGTCGATATCCCCCCCGATCTCCTTCTGGACGCGGGAGAGGTCCATGGCACCCGGGTCCCTTCCCGCCCGCTCGTATTCCGCGATGAACGGGCCGAACCCCTCCTGCATCTCGCTGTTTAAGGTGTTATCGAAGAGTTTCATGCCTGCATCCACAAGGTGTATCGACTGCATGACGCTCCTCTCCGTCTGCTCCCGGAGCAGACCATCTTCGGCGATCAGAGCTCCCTCGACCACCTGGTAGTCCAGTGCCGAGATCAGCCCGATCACCGGGAGCGTGACCAGGAGCATGACGAGCACCAGATGTGTGCCAAAGCGGTGAGGCCTCTTGCCGCCATCGCCGGTCACCGTCATGGGCTGCCTCCCTCTCCGGCCTTCCGAAGCGAGAAGCGGAAGGCTGCGCCGCACTCCGGCCGGCCCGCTACCCGGTCGTCCGCCCAGATCCTGCCGCCGTAACGCTCGATGAGCATCCGGCAGATGTAGAGCCCGAGCCCGGTCCCCGCGGCCCTTTGAGTTCCCCGGGCCAGCCGGCCGAAGAGCCGGGACTTTATAGCATCCGGGATCCCCGGCCCGGTATCCTCGACCGAGACCAGCACCTCGCCGTCCTGCTCTTCGACCCGGACGGTGATCCCGACCCCCGGTCCGCCGAACTTCGCCGCGTTCCCGATGAGGTTCACAAGGACCTCGGAGAGGAGGTCGTCGGCGAGGACGGTTGCCGTGGTGCCGGCATAGGTTATCCTTGCGAGAGGAGAACGCTCTATCTCGCGTCTTACGAGCGGGTCAAGGGCTATCGGCTCAAGACGGCGTGCTCCCCCCTGGATATGCTGGATGGTGTTGACGTTGTGCACGATCTCGATACTCTTTGCAAGCCCCATCCTTGCCTTCCTGAGCAACTCAGCCTCGGGCTCTCCCTCAAGGTCGGCGAGGAGGAGGTCTGCGTAGAGGTTCGCGACGTTGTTCGCGTTGTTGATGTCGTGCCCCATAATATCCAGATAGAGTGCCGCCATCCGGTTGGACTCCTCAAGGTCGGCAGTCCGTTCACGGACCTGTTCTTCGAGGACATGGCTGTGCCGGATGATCTCCTCCTCCGACTCCCGGAGCTTCCACATCGTCTCTTTTAAGGATGCGACCATCGCCGATATGCTCTTCCCGAGATGCACGAACTCCTCGTCCCCGCTCACCCGTATGGGGTGGTCCAGGTCACCGTGGGCGACGGCATCGACGTCCTCGACGAGGATGCGTATCGGTCGCGTCAGGGAGTGTGCAACGAGAGCCGAGAGGCAGCCGATACAGAGGAACGCGACGAGCAGGATGCTCGCATGTTTTCCGAGCATCCCGGCAAGTTTTGCCTCCGCGGCCTTCGTGGTGTAGGTCAGTTCGACGACCATGCTCATATCCGATGCGTACTCGCTGTCCGGCATATCGATGAAGAGGTACCGGGTCAGTTCGCCTGCAGTGGCGTTCTCCACCTCAAGTGTGGTCTTCTCCCGGTATGCCTGCCGGACCATGGCCAGCCGGGCGTCATCGTCGGGATGCTTCTTGCCGGTGATCCGCTCACCCAGGCAGTTGAAGATCCGGATCTCCAGAATGTCCGGATTTATGTCCACCAGCTCCCGGACAGTCTCCCGGTACTTCAGCGCCGTGCGATATTGCCGAAACTCAGACCCCGCAAGGCCGAGTTCGAAGAGGTAACGGTGATCGGGAGAGGGCATGTAGGCATACTTCCGGAGCTCTCCGGTGGAGATCTCGGCAACGACCCTGTCAGCCAGGAAGGCGTCACCGAGCCGGATCTCGGTGATCCGGTCGTAGAAAGAAGGTATCCCGGTAAAGTCGTACCCCAGTTCGGGAGGATAGGTGGTGTACTCGATGACACCGCTCGTGTTGATGATGTAAAGGTCCATCCTGCCCCCGAGCTGCTCCTTGACCCGGAGGAGGTCCATGGCGCCCGGGTCCCTCCCCGCCCGCTCGTATTCCGCGATAAACGGCCCGAACCCCTCCTGCATCTCGTGGTTTAAGGTGTTGTCGAAGAGCTTTAACCCCGTGTCCACCAGGTTCATCGAGAGGGCGATCCCGGACTCGGTCTGATCCCGGAAGTCTTCGGCGTTCATTTCCAGTTCCTGTCTGACTCCCATAGAATCGACGAGCGAGAGCAGGCAGACGACGGGGGCCATCACGAGCAGGATGGCAAGCAGGAGGTAGAGCATGAACGGGAGCAACGGTCGCACCGGGGTCTTTGCCGCCATTTACATATACACTCCGCTCTTCATGCATTACTTTCCCCGGGATTGGAACAGTTCCTCCAAGAGGGATATATCCGTAGCTATATAGCATGAACGATTTTGACACGAAAGGGCAGATTTAGACAACGCTTTTAGGCAAGGGGCCCCGGAGATCGAAGCAAAGCGCACTCAAAACCGCATTGAGGGAAGAGTTGCACGGTAGCGGGCACGGGATAGAAAAAGAGAATACCGGGACCGGATTGCGGCCCCGGATCGTATCGTGGGACGGTACGGTGAACTTACATAGGGGGCATGCCCATGCCACCCATGCCGCCCATGCCACCCATGCCGCCCATCTCGTCCATGCCCGGGCCACCTGCGGGTCCGGCAGACTTGGATGAGGCGATGACGTCGTCGATCCGGAGGATCATGACGGCGGCTTCGGCAGCGCTGGAGATTGCCTGGGTCTTCACCCGCAGAGGTTCGATGACGCCGGCCTCGAGCATATTGCCGGATGCGCCGTTGAAGACATCGAGTCCCATGTACTTTCCGTTCTTACCACCCTTCTCGTGGGCTGCGCGGAGAGCGACGAGCATGTCGATAGGGTCGAGGCCTGCGTTCTCGGCAAGGGTCCTCGGGATGATCTCAAGCGCGTTTGCGAATGCCTCGATGGCAAGCTGGGCGCGTCCGCCGACACTTGCGGCGTACTCGCGGAGACGCAGCGAGAGCTCGATCTCGGGCGCACCGCCGCCGGCGACGAACTTCTTGTCCTCGATGGCAACACTGACGACCCTGAGAGCGTCCTCGATGGCACGATCGAGTTCGGCAACGACGTGCTCGGTGCCGCCGCGGATGATGATCGAGACGGCTTTGGGGTTCTCGCATTCGGTGACGAAGATCATCTCTTCGCCGGAGACCTTCTTCTCCTCGACGCTGCCTGCCTTACCGAGTTCCTCGGCGGCGATGGCGTCGATGGAGCTGACGACGGAACCGCTCGTGGCGCGGGCGAGCTTCTCCATGTCGCTCTTCTTGACACGCCGCACGGCAAAGATGCCGGCCTTGGCGAGGTAGTGCTGGGCGATGTCATCGATGCCCTTCTGGCAGAAGACGACGTTTGCACCGCTTGCAATAACCTTTTCGACGATGCCCTTGATCATCCGCTCCTCTTCATCGAGGAACATCTGGAGCTGGTCGGGGCTCGTGATGCTGATCTCGGCGTCGACCTCGGTCTTCTTGAACTCGACGGCGGCGTTGAGGAGCAGGATCTTCGCGTTCTTGACGACACGGGGCATGGCGGGGTGCACACGCTCCTTGTCGATGATCATGCCTTCGACGATCTCAGAGTCCTCGATGGACCCGCCGACCTTCTTCTCGACCTTCACGAAATCGGTGTCGACGGTGCCGTCGGCGTCAGCGACCATCGTGATCGCTCTGACGGCGAGTTCGGTGAGTTTATCCTTTGCGACCTCGGCACCCTTGCCGGTCATAGCGGTGTCGGCAAGCTTGCGGAGCATCACCATGTCGTCGGGCCTGATGTCGACGGCGATCTCACTGAGGATTTCCTGTGCTTTGTCGGCGGCCATGCGGTAGCCGTTGGCGATGACCGTGGGGTGCACGTCCTGGTCGAGGAGGTCCTCGGCACGCTTCAGGAGTTCGCCTGCGATCACCACTGCGGTCGTGGTGCCGTCGCCGACCTCATCGTCCTGGGTCTTGGCGATCTCGACCATCATCTTCGCGGCGGGGTGCTCGATATCCATCTCTTTTAGGATGGTCACACCGTCGTTCGTGATGACGACGTCACCAATGGTGTCGACGAGCATCTTGTCCATGCCCTTGGGGCCGAGCGTTGTCCTTACGGCGCCTGCTACGGCCTTTGCGGCAGCAATGTTGCCCGACTGTGCGTCACGACCGCGGGTACGCTGGCTACCCTCTTTCAGAATGAAGATTGGTTGTCCTCCAAGGTTTGACATAAGTATCACCGTTGTTAAGCGATAGAAAGGTAGGTTTGTAGTTCTATATAAACCTATTTACTCGTTCATCATATCTATGAGTTCCGAGCCGTCTTCAAGGGTGTGGAGATGCTCTTCGCCGATAAGGAGGGTTTTGCCGATTTTTTTCTGCTTTTTGTAATCCGTGACGACGCACACCGCAAACGTCTTCGTGATCTGGGAGATGTTGCCGATGAGAGAAGCGCGCTTTACAATCTTCTGGGAGGTCCCGTAGGCCGTCAGGATGGTATGCTGACCAAAGAGTGCCAGCGCCTGGAACGGGGCCTGCCGCATAGCGTGGATCTCCATTCCCATGCGTTCGAGATCGATGAGGACGTCGCCGGCCGTGGATTCGGGAGGCTTCTCGGGCTCGGGGGAGCGGTAGGCGATGAGCTCGATCGTCTCGACGAGCGGGGCGTTGAAGAGTTCCTCAAGCCTGATGGCAACGTCGAGCGTGGTACCCATCCCGCTCTCGTACTTGCTGATGGTCCGGCGGGAGACCCCGAGACGCGACGCCAGGTCCCCGAGCGACATCCGGGAGCGCTCCCGCACCTCCCGCAGGAGGTCGCCTTTGATCTTCACGTAGAGGCCGCCGGGGGATGCGTAGACCATCGGCGAGAGCCCTTCCACGAAGTAGTCGTAGAGTGTCTCGGGGCTGAGGGCAAAGAGTCCGTAGCGGATGTAGACGACGCCGCGTTCGAGGTCCGCATCGCGAGCCCGCTCTCCGACGATGAGAGGGGTGGCCTGAAGGTACCGGGCGATCTGGTTGAGGTCCCAGGCGATATCGGCACTCACGCTGTCGATGTGAGAGGCGACTTTGATGATGACCAGGCTGTCGCCTTTCTTCGCGATAAGGTCGAAACTCCGCGGACGGATGTTGCACCGCTCCGAGACGTCGAAGTCCGCGAGAAGCATGATGCTGATGACCATCTGAGGAAGGCGATCCTGCGACATAACCCGTAAGAACCGATATAGCCGGAGAACGATATAAACTAGAGGGTTATGTGGATCGGGATCGACGACACGGATTCCCCCGCAGGGATGTGCACCACCTATATCGGGGCGGTTCTGGTGCGGCAGCTCGCGCGATCAGGATTCCGTGTCGTCGAAGCCCGGCTGGTCAGGCTGAACCCGAACGTCATCCACAAGACCCGGGGGAACGCGGCGATCTGCATCGAGGCCGAGGGGGAGATCGAGGCGGTCTTCGCACTCACCTGCGCGTGCGTGGAAGCGCTCGCGGAGTTCGATGCTCCGGGAACCAACCCGGGCGTGGTGGTCTCCCGCGTCCGGCCACCGCCGGACTTCTACTACGCGGCGCTCCGGGACTTCTGCACCGTGGAGGAGGCCGTCGAGGTGCTCGAGGCAGCCGGGGCCCGGTACCGGGGCTACAAGAACCGGCGCGGCCTCATCGGCGCAACGGCGGCGGTTGCGAGCGATCTGCCCGACCGGACCTACGAACTGCTCGCCTACCGGACGCGGGAGCGCTGGGGCACCCCCCGGCAGGTCGACCGTTCGAGCCTCTTTTGCGCCGAGGAGATGACCGGACCCCACACCTGGGACACAGTGGACCGGGAGAACGATGTGGTGGTCTGCGTGCCCCATACCCCCGACCCGGTCCTCTTCGGCATCCGGGGGGAGAGCCCCGCCTGGGTCGGCAGAGCCCGGTCCTCTGTCCGCTCGGAGGGGCCGGCCTGCGAACAGGTCTACACCACCAATCAGGGGACGGACGCTCACCTGGTCCCGGGGCAGATCGGAGAACTCCGGGAGGGGCGGTCGTACCTGGTGCGGGGCACGGTCGCGGGCTCCCCGACCACCGGACCCGGCGGCCATGTCTCGTTTCTCCTCGCAGATGAAGGCGTTGAGGCCCGCTGTATGGCCTACGAGCCGACCAAAGGGTTCCGGGACGTCGTGAGGAGACTCGTCCCTCACGACGTGGTGGTCGCGGCCGGAAGTTACAAAGGCGGGAGCCTCAACCTCGAGAAACTCGGGGTCTGCCACCTCGCCGATCTGATCCGGATCCGCCCGCCGGTCTGCCCGGCCTGTGGAAAGCGGATGACGAGCGCCGGGACAGGGAAGGGCTACAAGTGCAGGGTCTGTGGGGCCCGCAGCCGCGAGCCCGAGGCTGAGCGGGTCGAACGCCTGCTCCAGCCCGGGTGGTACGAGGTTCCCCCCACCGCCCGCCGGCACCTCGCCCGGCCGCTGGTGCGTGGCGTCCCCGCGTGGGAGGAAGCCCTTCTTCAATCAGGCCGAAAATGTAGCCGCCTTCCCCACCGGCAGCCATGACCTGCGCGGGTGGGGAGCCGGGAGGCTTTCCCACCCCGTCAATCAAATGAACTTTACAAAAAAAGATTTATAATGTTTGTGTGTTAACTTATCCCTGGTGATCCCGTGCCGACTATCAGCGAGAGCGTACGTCCTCTGGCCTGTCCGCCCGCAACGGTGCCAACCCCGGGCAGACAGGGTTCACCTGGCGGCCGTACGGACTCGCGGTCGATATGCACGGAACGAAGGTAACCCTCAGGATAACCTTCTGTTTCCGACCAGATAGTCAGCTCAGGAGAGATGGCCCGGACATACCGGACCACCGACACGGCGAAACGAGCGGGATCATCCCGTGTCGAACAATCAATCAGTCTCTGTCTGGCAGCGGGGGACCCGGCCACCGGGCTCCCGCCACTGTTCTGTCGTTATCAGACGCCTCCCCGGCCCGGTGGGCGTCAGGTTCGGTATGACATCCGGTAGTCAGGGCGGGGTTTCCCGCGGGTACGGTGTCCTCCCAGGGGTTTTCAAGCACTGAGGGATACGAGGGGCGTCGGGCACCGCAGGCGTACCCTGTGACAGCCTCACGAAAAGACGATCCATTATCGTGCATGAATACCAACCCTCTCCAGAGAGCTGGTGTAACACTATCATGACCTTCAAATATGGGGATGCGGTACAACAGGCACGGGTGCGCCCCGGGATGACGGTCGGTGAACTCGTCGATGAACTCGGGAAAGCCGGAGCCTACAACGGGGGGTCCCTCTGGCAGGCGGTCAACATCTACGAGCGGATGCTCCGCGATGAGAAGGCGCTGAAGTTCTTCGGCCTCTCGGGCGCCATGGTGCCCGGCGGCATGGGCGGCATCGTCGCCGACCTCATCCAGCGCCGACACATCGACGTACTCGTCTCGACGGGGGCGAACCTCACCCACGACGTCATCGAGGCGATAGGCTGCCACCACTACCATGGAACCTGCCAGGTCTCCGATGCCGAACTCTGCGAGGAGGGGGTCAACCGGATCTACGACATCTTCCTCCCGAACGATGCGTTCATCAGATTCGAAGAGTTCATGCAGGACGTCTACTCGTCCCTCCCGGAGGGCTCGACAGTCTCGATCTCCGGCCTCCTCAACCAGATCGGGAGCCGGCTTGACTCCGGGATCCTTGCCGGGGCAGCAAAGGCAGGGGTGCCGGTCTACTGCCCCGCCATCCAGGACTCGATGATCGGGCTGCAGTACTGGCTTTTTGCCCAGACGCACAAGGTCACGGTCAGCGCGTTCGGGGACATGCCCGCTCTCCTCGACCGGTGCTTTGAAGCCGAACGGGCCGGGACCGTCCTCGTCGGCGGCGGTGTCCCGAAGAACTACATCCTGCAGAGCAAACTGATGACCGAGAGCGGGTTTGACTACGCGGTGCAGCTCACCGGCGACCGGCCGGACCTCGGCGGCCTCTCGGGCGCGACGCTCGATGAAGCCCGCTCATGGGGCAAGCTCACCGGCGAGGCGACCGCCGCAACCGTCTACGGCGACGCGACCATCAACCTGCCGCTCCTCGTGGCCGCAACCCTCGATAGGCTGGAACGATGACCGAACTTATCCTCTCCCTGGACGTGCTCGACCGGAAACGGGCGGTGAAGATCGCGGAGTCCTGTGCGCCCTTCATCGACGCGATCAAGGTCGGCTATCCCCTTGTCCTCTCGGCCGGCCTCTCTATCGTCGAGGACTTCGCCGGGCTCGGCCTGCCGCTCATCGCCGACTTCAAGGTCGCAGACATCCCCAACACCAACCGCCTTATCTGTGAAGCGGTATTCTCAGCCGGGTTCGATGCCGTGATCGCCCATGGGTTCGTGGGAGCCGATGCCGCGAGGACCTGCGTCGAGGCGGCGCACAACCACAGCGGGGCTGCATATATTGTCGCCGAGATGAGCCATCCCGGGGCGACCGAGTTCTTCCATGGTGGTGTGGCCGAACGCCTCGCGACGCTCGCCGTCGCCTGCCGGGCCGACGGCATCATCGCCCCTGCCACCCGTCCGGAACGGGTCGCCCGGCTCCGCGAGATCGTCGGCAAGAAGGCGATCTACTCCCCCGGCGTGGGAGCACAGGGCGGTGACCTCGACACGGTGGCCCGGCTGGTCGACGGGGTCATCGTGGGCAGGAGCATCTACGAGGCAGCGGACCCTGCAGCTGAAGCCGAACGCCTCTCACGCATCCGCCGGTGATGAGTTCTCCGTTCCGATCCTTTGGGAGATGACGAACCCTATGAGTGGTCTGAGGCGGATGCGGCTCATCCCGCATCTGAAGGGTTATATATTCTCCCGCAGATACTCGTATCATGAACTGGAGCCCCGAGCAGCAGAAACTGGCAGAAAAATACCGGAGCCTCGACGAAATCCCCGCAGGCGAGCGGCGATACAAGTGCCACACCTGTCACTTCGTCGTGGACGAGACCCCCTGCCCTCACTGCGGTGAAGCGTCGCTCGAGGTCATGTGCCCGCTTGACCACTGCGACTGCCACCACTCCATCGTCGAGAAGATCGAGTACTGTCCGCTCTGCGGCCATGCCGTCTGCCCGGAGTGCGGGAGCCATGACGTCGTGCAGATCAGCAGGGTCACCGGATACCTCCAGGACGTTGCAGGCTGGAACGCCGGCAAACAACAGGAACTGAAAGACCGGGTCCATTACTCCGTCGTATGAGATATTTTGTCAGGGACGATACTCTTTTCCTTCGCGGCCGGTTCAGGGCGGCCAGCACCGGCATCAACGGTGGTATCGCCGATGTCACGACGGTATTAAACCACACGGTGCCGCACGATTTCAACGACGACCCGCCACGCCGCCTCGATCTTCTCGCTGCCCGGCACGGCCTCTTCAACGAGTACTTCGGGCTCCTGACCGCCGTCGAGATGCATCACCTCTGCGTGCTCCAGTATGACTTCATCACGGTCTTCATCACGGCGGGGGTGACCAACCCGACCCCGTCCCCCGCTCCGCATACCATCAACATCATCGTCTACAGCCGGGAGGGGATGGGCGACGCGGCGCTCCTCGAGACGATCGTCACCGCAACCGGGGCGAAGGCCCAGGCGCTCCACGACCTCGGCTATGATTTTCCCGGGACCACCACGGATGCGGTCGCCGTCGCCTGCGAGCGCGATGCCGCCCCGGCACATACCTACACCGGGACGCTGACCGAAGCCGGCCGACGGGTCCATGCGGCCGTCCTGCACGGCGTCCCGGAGGCCCTCGCGCGGCATGAAGGCGATGTCCGGCGGAGCGACCCGTCGTTCTTCATCTACAGCCGCTACGGCGGGGATCACTGGGTGGAGTGGCAGGAAGAGGGCTGTCCCTACTACCCCTGCCACTTCCCGGGCCAGCGGTGCGACTACTGCTACTGTCCCTGCTACCCCTGCACCGACGAGGACCTCGGGGAATGGGTCGAGAGTTTGAGCGGCGGCAGGATCTGGGGGTGCGCCGACTGTACGCTCCTCCACGTCCCGGAGGTCGCAAACTACATGAAAAGAAATCCCGAGGCCACTCTCGCTGAGCTCAAGCGCCTCCGGGACCGGTTATAAGATCGTTACTGCTTCACGCTTCTGCGACGCCGAGGGCGGAGAGCATCTCTTCGAGGGGAACACCGTGTGCCTGGGCGGCTTCCCGGATCGTCTCGTTGTTTGCGATGGCACAGCCAAGGCAACCCATTCCAAACCGGAAGAGTACCTGTGCCGATTCGGGCTTCTCCCGAAGGAGGTCCGCGATTGTACTGTCCGCATTCAATATCATACAGCTGATGTTGTCCCTGCCCCTATATATACAGTTAAGGAGTCGGTGCAGAGGTGCCCTGATCCAACCCCGGACTGCAAAATGACGCATCCCCCCGCCCCTGCGGGTGTGGGCAACCCGCGAGGACCCATAGACCCCATCCCCGGCGAGGAGATGCTTTCCGCCCCACGGAGCAGACGCGTGGCAGAAAACTTGGGACAGCCGGCTTTTGCCGCGCTTTCCCCCGGCCGGGCGCATCGGGGACTCCCGGCGGGAAGAACCGGGTTCATTTTCACACCGCACGCCGAGTCTTAATAGCCTGATGAGACAAAGTACAGACTGGAGATGTAAGTATGAACCTATCTGAGGTAACAGAGAGAATCTCCCGGAAACTTGAAGCAAATGGTGCACAGCCCGATCGGCAGAAGATCGAATCACGCCTTCACCGTCTCGTTGAAGAGTTCGGCGTCAACACCGCCGAGGCCGAGCGGACGGTGACGGCTGATCTCGCCCGTGAGTATAATCTCACCGGTGTCGGGAGCGCTGGAAACACCTCAACGGAGCTCCACCCGATAAGCGAGATCGTTCCCGGTGACTGGGTTACGATCGAGGGAAAGATTGTCGCCCTGACCCCGGCGCTTTCACCCTCGATCGCGCAGAACGGGATCGTCGCCGACTCGAGCGGCGCCATACGCTTCGTGACCTGGACCCGGGCGAACGCCCCTGCGATGGAGTACGGCCACTGGTACCGGATCGAGTCAGCGGTCGTCGACGAGTACAAAGGCGCGCCGAACCTGAAGATCCACTCGGGAACCACCATCTCCCGGATGGAGAAGGATGCTCCGCTCCTCCCCTCGATCACACCGGTTGCCGAGCTGAAGCCGGGTGTGGGGAGCGTGCGGGCCAAGGTCATCCAGGATTGGGAAGTCTCCCACGAGCGGATGCTCCAGACGGGGCTCCTCGGCGACGAGACCGGGATCATCAAGTTCGTCATCTGGAAGGAGGATACGAAGGAGAAACTGGAACTCGATGCTGTCTACAACATCTTCTACGCCACCGTCGACGAGTACAACAGCAGGCTCTCCCTCTCCCTGAACACCGCGATGTACATATCGGATGAGGGCGATATCGAGGTCGGACGAAACGAGATCGAGATCCAGGGAGCTCTCGTCCATGTCGCTCCCGGCTCGGGCCTGATCAAGCGCTGCCCTGTCGAGGGCTGCAACCGGACCCTCTCACGGCAGAACTACTGCCCGGTGCACGAGATCCAGCCCAACTTCCGCTACGACCTCCGCTTAAAAGCGGTTCTGGATGATGGCATACGCGCCCACAATGTCCTGATGCAGCGGGAGATCGTCGAGAAACTTGCAGGGATCACCCTCGAGGAGGCCATCGGGATCGCGGAGACGAACCCGCTTGGCATGGACGAGATCTTCTACCGCATCAGGAACGCGGCGCTCGGGCGCTACTACACCTGCAGGGGGAGCGAGTTCGGCGGCAGGCTGCTCGTCAATTCCTGCACCCCGGTAACGTTCAAGCCCGAGGAACTGGCTGCATTGCTGAACCGCGCCGGGGGTGAGGCAGCATGAAACCCCAGAGCGCATTCGAACGTGAGCCGGCACGCAGGGTCTTCGCATCCGAACTCCGGGAGACCCGCTACCAGTTCAAGGAGGGCGAGGACGAGAAGAGTCCGACCTATGTCCTCCTCCCGAGCGGCATCCGGAGCAACCGGATCTTCATCGTCGGGACCCTCACGGAGAAGCAGCGGAAAGGGGACCAGAACATCTTCTACCGTGGACGGGTGGTCGACCCCACAGGCACCTTCTTCATCATGGCCGGATCCTACCGGCCCGAGGCGATGCAGCAGCTCGCCCGAATCGAGCCGCCGGCATTCGTCGCCGTCGTCGGGAAGCCGAACCTCTACACGACGCCGGACGAGACCTGCCTGGTCTCGGTCAGTGCCGAGTCGATCACAGTCGTGGACCGCGAGACCCGGGACCTCTGGGTGCTGGATACCGCCCGCGAAACCCTGGACCGGCTGGAAGCGTTCGGCACCACCGACGACTCCAGAAAGGCCCAGGAGGAGTACGGAACGCAGCCGGACATCTATCGGAAGATCGTCTACGACGCGCTCGCCCAGGTGCAGTTGTAAGGCGGCGATCTTCGCGGAATCTCTTTTTTTTACGGAACCGTCGTTTCTCCCCAACCAAAAAGCCCTGCACATCGTCCCCCTTCTCGCAGCAACCCGGTCCGGGCCGCAGACGGGTTCCAACACGGCGTACCAGTGCATCTCTTCACCGGCGACGTACTGCCGGGCGTGGCGATGGGGCTCACCGTATCCGGAATCGACTTATGTATGCCGGAGCGACATCAGAAGTCAGTTCCGAGGGTAGAGTGATCGACAAAAAAGATAATTCCCGATGGGGGCGAGACACCCGGGAGTTACTCCGGCATCTCTCCGGCGGGCTCCTGCCGGGCCCCCTTCCACTCCCCCTTCAGTTTCGGGTAGTCCGCGAGGATCTTGCTGACCGTGCTCCTGCTGACGTCGAACATCCTGCAGATCTGACTGATGCTCGTCCCGGCCTGCCGTATCGTGAGGAGGGCCTCGACCTGACCCTCATTGAGCGCCTTCGGCCTCCCGATGGGCCGTCCGTCCTCTTTCTTCACCATCTTTGAGACGAGGGGGGCGATTTTCCGGGTGCTCTCCCGGTACTGGTCCAGATACGCGACGAAGTTGCCGATAGCCTCTCTCCTCTGCTCCGGGTCGTCCCGGAACCCGAAGAAGTCGTTATTCACGCAGTAAACCGTGTATTGGTCGTTTAAGGATTTGAGCGCTGCAAGCCCGGCATCCAGATCCCTGGCAAGGCCGGCAAGGTCGTAGATGACAACGTCGGGGCAGTTATTGGCGGCACAGTAATCCAGCATCTCAGCAAAGCCCTTCCGTTTCTCCGGAGATGTTGCGCTCGCCCGGTGGTCGTGGAAGATTTCAACGATCTGAAACCGATATTTACAATAGTTCTCGACTTCACTCTTTTGTGCTGCGAAATCCCCCTTCTTTCTCGTATTCAAGTATGCCACAGCATCTCTTTTCATCCGTTTATGATGCCGTACAATCATATATATTGCTTTTGAAAAAATACGAGCAACGCCTTATTGCAGCATGACAGGAAATCCCGTGCAGATTCCTGCTCTATTGCCGGCAATGTGTAAATAAGGTCTCAGGATACATGGTGAACTACCCCGCCCTGAAGGGCGGGGCTTCCTGCTTCATGGACAACACTTGCATCACAGAGATGTGATGTAGAGGCATCGTCTCCACAGGCTCGAAGGGCTGTTCCATCCCCACGCGGTGGATATTCACCGCAGCATTGTAATCTCTATCGGCAACAAACCCACAGTATGGGCATTCGTGGACTCTCTCGGAGAGACTTTTCTTCACGATGGTTCCGCAGTTCGAGCACATCTGTGTCGTGTCGCGGGGATCGATTTGCATGAAGTTCGTACCAGCACTTTCAG
>DASQ01000069.1 GCA_002503885.1 Methanoculleus marisnigri
TACCCAAGTTCCTGAATCTTTCGCTCATTGTTAAACCAATCTAATGGTTCCCCCCCACCCCGCCCGGCCTTCGGCCTCCTCCCCCGCCCCTTAGGGCGGGGGCAGTGCGTGGCGATACCCCCACGAAATCCGTACACGGGATATAGCAGGTAGCAAGCACCACCCGGCCCCACATGCCGATAACGTCCCGGGAAACAACCCTATGTTATTAGCAAGGGCGCGGCGAAGCCGCCGGATGGAGTGGGTCCAGCCAAAAAAAAGAGACTACGCCGCCCCCCCACCCGCACGGAGCGGGCAGACGCCCCTGAGTGCGTAGAGCAGCCCCCCGTAGCCGAGGCTGACCGCGATGACCTGGACGATCGCCCCGAGCAGCGGAATGAAGAGGAGGATCTGCAGGATCACGAACCCCAGGACAAATATCCACGCATTCCCCGGTCTCCATCCAGCCCGGGAGGCAATAACGTCCCCGAGGGCGTATGCGACAAAGAGCGACGAGAGCATCAGGGCAACGATGAAGAGCAGCCCGCCGACGAGCGCGAGAGGGAGACCGATGATCGTGACTGCGACGATGAGGAGGATGATCGCCGATACGACGATCGCAACGAACCCGAGGACCGTGAGGACGACCGGACTCTTCTCGACCTGCCGGACCACCGCCGCGAACGGGCCGGGAAATACCCTGATGAGGAGGAGCCCGAGGATCAGGAATCCGATGGCGGCGAGCACCGAGAAGAGGCCCGGGAATGGTGATTCCGGCTCCTCCTCCTCAAACGTCACGTTGCCGACCGTGCCGGTGTTGTTGAAGGTCTCGCCCGATACCGTCAGGTTACGCAGGACCGAACCGGCGTTCGTGACCTGCCCCGCGCTGATGAATGCGTCACGCTCGATGACGGCATCCTCCCCGATCCGGACCGTGCCCCCGGTTATGAGGGCGTTCGTTGCGTTCCCGTTCAGTTCGATCTCGCCCCCGGCGGCGAGCACCTTCCCGCCGACGTCGCCGTTGATGATCAGGGTGCCTCCCGCGGCGATGATGTCGCCGGCGACCGGCGCATCCACCGTCACCATGCCCCCGGCGACCGTCAGGCTGTCGACGGGGGCGCTGATGGTCACGGACCCGCCCGAGGCGACCACGTCGTCGGCGATGGGAGTGTCGATCACCGGCTGGTCCCCGCCAAGGAAGGTGAGCGCCTGGGCTCCGGACGGGATGAGCAGCAGACCGAGGATGAACACTGCCAGATGCTTCATGCGGCAGGGATAGATCGCCCTCCTAGAAAAAAGTTCGTGCGGAGGGAGAGAAACATTCCTCGCAACCGTCAAGGAGGCTTACTGCCCGGGTTCGTCCCGGCGGTGCAGGACCCGTGAGGCGGTGTGAGAGACCTCCCTCCCGGCATAAAAATCGTAGCGGACCTCTTGCCCGCTACACCAGCTTCGCAAGGCGGCTCTTGAGCTCGGCGATCGCCCCGTCCTTCCCGGGGATATCCGACTCCTGGATTGAACGAATGTTCTCCTCGACCGATGTGGCGAGCCACTCCTTCGGGACGCCGGATGCCGGGAAGAGTTCCTGCCACTCATCCGAACCGAACGGAATGACCTTGACCAGTTTCCCGAGGACATTCCAATCGACGACCCGGTAGTCCTCTCCGGTGCTGGTATCCGCGACCTGTATCGATCTGTCCTCGTTGCACTCGATGACCCGGCCGTGGATGACGTAGACACTCACCTCGTCCTTGTCGGTGAAGGTGATCTGGACCACATCCCCCGGTTGCGGGCTCTCGGGCACCATGTAGAGGGCGATATCCCCCGGATACATCAGGTCCGGTTCGTACCGGTCTGCAATACCGATGTACCCGGTGTCGGAGACATAGAGCCGGAGGTATTCCTGGTAGAACTTCCGGACGATCCAGTAAACTGCTCCGGGATGTGTCTCCGCCAATTTCAGGAGGAGATTGTGGATGGCGCTCGGGATGCTCTCCGGCCGACTCAGCACCTCACGCGCCAGCCTCTCGTACGCTTCTACAACCCCGGCCTCTGTCTGCGTTGCCTCTTCCATATCAACAACCCCGCCGCATAGTACCGGTGGTAGGATAAAAGTGTTCCTCCGGAGATTTCCTCTGCATCGTCCGGGTCAATCCCGGCATCCATCCCCGTACCGGCCCGCGAGAAGGAGAGACTGCCAATCCCCGCCACCGGGTGAGGGGGGGAACGCCGGTGGCGGAGAGAACTATAATGCTTATATTCGACCGTGACCATACAGTAAAGCAGAGGATATTGATATGGGTGGCATAAAGAATTCTACGTATCTTGATGTCCAGAAGGCCCTTGCCCGGCGTTTCTCTTCCCGGGACGGGTGGCAGTTTGCATGGTCCCCCACCTACGGCAGTGTGCAGCCGGAATGTATGCTCTCCCGCCGGGTCGCCGGCAGGACAGAGCGGGTGGTCGTGAACGTGAAGATGGCCTCCGAAGTCCTGATGGATACCGTCGAAGAACTCCAGAGCCAGTGCCGGACACTTGCTGCAGGCAACGTCAACGTCGATAAGGCGGTCCTGGTCGTCCCCGGCGGGGCGAACGTCTCCCGGGTCCCCGAAGGGATTGAAATCCTGGAGATGGACAGGTGGCAGATCGTCGGCGGCCGGATCGCCTGGTCAAAGAATCTCGAGCGCAGTGCGTTCATCGAGGAAGAACGCGCGAAAAGGGGCCTGGCGTAAAGCGCCCTGCCCCTCAAACTCTTCTTACAACCCAAAATCAAAGAGCGTCGTCCTCGAGGGGTCGACGTCGTGCCAGTCCCACCCGAGCGGCTCGATGATCCTTGAGAGAGGACCCTTGAGTGTCTTTTCAAGCATCGTCTCCCAGTCGACGACGAACTCGGGCGGCACCTGATCGGCATACTCGAAGCAGACCACGTCTGTGCGCGGGTACTTCGCCGTGACGGTCTTGATGTAGACCCGCTTGGGTTTGCTGCCGCGCTTGAAGTCGGTCCCGAGATGTTCGTTCGAGTACTTGGCGCCGCGGATCTGGGCGTCGTCGTTCTCGTAACTATCCAGGTTCTTCCCGATTCCGCCGGGAATACCGACCTCGTCGAGGGGATACTCCCCGCGGCGGTACTTCCTGATGACGGCGCGCAGGTACGCCTGCACGTCAGTGAACGCGTCCCCGCGGAGGATCATCTCGATGACGGCGCGCTGCACTTCCCGCGTGATCTGCGGTGAATCGCTCCGCCGGATCTCGAACCCGACGACATCGATCTCGTCGACGTCCTTGCCTTCCTTCCAGACCAGGTGCCCGGCGTAACGTTTCTTCTTACCGGCCTGGAAGAAGCGCTGGTAGACCTTCTCGAACTTGATGGAGAAGTAGTGCGTATCGGCGTTCAGTTCGTTCCTGGCGAAATCACTGTAACTCGCGTTTAACCGGGCCTCGATAGCCCTCGCCCGCGCGATGGTCTCCTCGAGGTTCCCCGGCGGGACCTGCACCATGCAGGAGTCGGTGTCGCCGTAGAGGACCGTGTATCCAAGACCGGTGATGATGTCGCGGGTGTGCCTGATGATCGCCCGGCCTACCGAGGTGACGGCCGACCCGATCTCGCGGTCGTAGAGCCTGAACCGGGTGTAACCCGAGACCCCGTAGTAGGAGTTCATGATCACCTTCAGGACGTTCTGCTGGAGGTCGTAGAGGACGTATTCCGCCGACCCAAAGGGGTACTGGTTGCGCAGGCGTTTGCGCTCGTCCCGCTCCCCAAGAAGTTCCGAGAGGATGCTCCTTGTTAACCCGTCCGGCTCCCGGGAGAATCGGACGCCGTTTGGCGCCCGCAGTTCGCCGTCCGGGTTCTTCGTCTCGGGGGAGGCGTTGATCGTCATCATCGCCATCGGGTAGAGCGATTTTAAGTCGAGGACCACCACGTTCTCCCGGAGGCCGGTGGCGGGCTCAAAGACGGTCGCCCCCTCGAACTCGTCCCCGGCGGCGAGCCCCTTCGAGGGGAGGACGAATGTCCCCGACGCTTTCCGCAGGACGTAGATGTCGATGACGTTTGAGGAGTTCAGCGTCCGGTCGAGCGGGCACCCGACATACCGGGAGATCTCCCGGTAAAAATCGATGATATTGTCTTTCCTGTCGATCCCGACACAGAGTTCGACGTCACGGCAGTTGTATTCCACGAGCCGTGCCGGGTCGGATTGCCAGAGCGCCGTGATCGTCCCGGTGTAGCGGACCTTCGTGATCCCGAGTTCCTCCCCGCCGATCGCATCGAGCCGGTAAGACTCCTTCTGGGCCTGGTGCATCTTCCGGTAGGCGGAAAGAAGGTCGAAGACCGCCCTCCCCCGGACGGCGTTCCGCTCGGTCTGCCCCGGCAGGCGTGCGAGGTCCTCCGGCCTGATGCCGAGCGTCGCCATCCGTTTCAGGACGTAGGGGATATCGAACTCCACGAAGTTCCAGCCCGAGAGGATGTCGGGGTCGCGCTCCCTGACATAGGTGACGAGCCCCCGGAGCATCGCCACCTCATCCGGGTACCGGATGACCCGGTGCTGCTCGTGGATACGAAGTCCGGGGTCGTCGACGGGCGCATCGCCCGGCACCCCGCCGGGCTGCCAGAGGAGGGTCGTATAGTCGCCGTCAAACGAGTCCCAGCAGGTGACGCAGATGACCGGATCCCGCTCGGGCTCGGGGAACCCCTGCTCGTCCACGCACTCGATATCCATGATACAGGTCCGGGCGGGAGCCTTGATATCGACCGGCACGAGTTCGCGGTAGTCGATCACGGAGACGCCGGCGGGAAGTTCCACCCCTGCGGAGAGGCCGCAGTCTATCATGAACCGGGTGGCGAACGGGATATCGGCCTCATAGTGCTGCGAAAACATGTCGCGGACGTTCCGGACGTCGCTCGGGCGCCGGGTGTAGAGGCGCCGGAGCGGCTCGCCGCGGATGGAGCGGTAGGTTGTCCCGGGCTCCAGGTCGACCTCCTGCGGAAGGGATCGCCCCTCCACCAGACCGGCGGGCACATAGAAATAGGGCCGAAAACCGGTCACGTCGATCTTGACCGCCCTCCCGGAGGTGTCCCGGCCGAAGATGTGGATGACCGGGATCTCACCGCCGACGCTGTACTCCACCTGGTGAATGCCGACCCGGACCTTCCCGAAGTCGTCCAGGGTAGCCGGGGTGCTCATATGGGACTCCACTGCCAGATCAGCCATCGAATCTCCTGCAGAGGCTCTGCACGAACGCTCCCGCCTCTGCCATCTTTGCAGATTCCCAGGCATCGAGGTCCCACTCCTCGATGCCGAGGATGCCCTCGCGGCCGATCCGGGCAGGAACACCGAGCGAGCAGCCGGAGAGACCGTATTCGCCGTCAAGCACGCACGAGCAGGAGAGCACCTCCCGCCGGTCCTCAAGGACCGCGCGGATCAGCATGGCGATGTGGTATGCAGGGCCAAAGACCGTGCCGCCCTTGCCGCGGATCACTTCCATGCTCGCCCCCTGCATTCGGGAGAGGATCGCTTCCCGCTCATCGAGGCCGAGATTGGCGCCTGCCTTCGAGAAGAGCGGCACCTGGTGCTCGCCGTGCTCGCCGAGCACCCAGGCGGGCCCCGAGACCCCCGCCTCGCTGAGGTAACGGGCAAAGCGGGTGCTGTCGAGCTGGCCGCCAAAGCCGATGCACCGTTGCCGGTCGACACCCATCATCTTCCAGAGGCCGTAGTTGTTCGCGTCCATGGGGTTCGTGACGGTGATGACGACCCCGGAGAACCCCTGCAGAAGCTCGCTGCAGCGCTTCGCCACCGGGATATTGGCATCGAGGAGGTCGGCGCGGGTCTTGATATCGGGCGTCCTCGGGGTGCCTGCCGCAAAAACGAAGATGTCGGCGTGCCGCATCGCCGCCGTATCGGTGGAGACCGTGACGTCGATGCCCGTGTGCTGCAGGTCGAGCACCTGTGCCCGGAAGATGGGCTCGTATGCGTCATGGAGGATGATCTCATCGACGAGGCCAAGCGTGGCGGAGAGAAACGCCGTCTCGCCCCCCACCTTTCCCACACCTAAGATTGCGAGCGAGGTCATTGTATCGGTCCTATATGTGGATAACAGTAAAAGACTGTGCGCGCCAAAGAGCCCTGCTGCATGGAGAATAACGATCCGGCAGAGAAAAGGGGCACTTTACCGTCTTCCGTTCCGGTATCCGGGCTCCGGAGAACGGAGCACATATTTCTTCTCCAGTACACTTGGCGCGAGGGTATAATAATACCTCACTCCCACCTGTTTTCAATGGTTGCGCTTTATCCTGGCCCTATCGAAGTCGGCGGTATCCGGTTGAAGAACCACCTCATGCTGGCGGCCGGCATCCTCGGGACTACCGGGGCGTCGCTCGCCCGTCTCCTGCAGAACGGTGCAGGCGGTGTGGTCACGAAATCCATCGGCCCGAGCCCGAAAGAGGGCCATCCCGGACCCTGCCTGATCGTCGTCGACGGTGGCATCATCAACGCCATGGGCCTGCCGAACCCCTCGGCCGCGTTCGTGGACGAACTGGCAGCCCTGCAGGGCGAGCCGGTGGTCGTCAGCATCTTCGGGGGAACCTCCGAAGAGTTCCGGACGGTCGCCGGGTGGTTCGCCGGCACGGCGTCCGGGCTCGAGCTGAACCTCTCCTGCCCCCACGCGGAGGGCTACGGGGCAGCAATCGGGAGCGATCCTGCCCTCGTGGAAGAGTGCACACGAGCAGTAACTTCCCTCGGGGTCCCGACCTGGGTGAAACTCACCCCGAACGTCGCCGATATCGGTGAGATCGGGGCGGCCGCGGAACGCGGCGGGGCTGATGCGATCGTTGCCGTCAACACGTTGAAGGCGATGCGGATCTCGACGGCGCTCCGCCGGCCGGTGCTCGGGAACCGTTTCGGCGGGCTCTCCGGGAAGGCCATCTTCCCCGTCGCGGTCCGGTGCGTCTACGATCTCTACGAGGCGTGCTCCATCCCGGTCATCGGGTGCGGCGGAGTCTCCACCGCAGATAACGTCGTCGAGATGATGATGGCGGGGGCAAGCGCTGTCGAGATCGGAAGCGCGGTCATCGACGATATTGATATCTTCGCCGCGATCGCGAAAGACCTCTACAGCCACGACGGCATCGACGCACGCGAGATCGTGGGGTGCGCTCATGCATGAGCAGATGCCCACGGGGGTTGCGATAAAAGAGATCGTAGAGGAGACGCCGTCGATCAGGACGTTCGTCTTCGACCGTGAGATCGCCGCACGGCCGGGACAGTTCGTGATGGTCTGGGTGCCGGGCGTGGACGAGATCCCGATGGCCCTCTCCTCCCCGTCCTCGATCACGGTCCTGAAAGTAGGGGATGCGACCGCCGCCCTCTTTGCGATGCACGAGGGCGACCTGATCGGGGTCCGGGGCCCGTACGGGAACGGGTTTACCGTCTCAGGAAGGACGCTTGCCATCGGCGGCGGCGTCGGGGCCTCCCCGCTGCTGCCGCTCATCACGGCCGGGCAGGTCGAGACCTTCCTCCTCGGTGCCCGGACAGCCTCCGAACTCCTCTTCGCCGACCGGATACGGGAATCGGCGACGCTGATGGTCGCGACCGACGACGGCACCGCCGGTCACCACGGCTTCGTAACCCGGCTCATGTCAAGAGTAGACCTCGCCGACTTCGACCACATCTGCGTCTGCGGGCCCGAGGTCATGATGGCGGCGGTGCTCGCCGTCCTCGACCGGGAAGGGTGTGCGGAGCGGGGGCAGTTCTCCCTTCACCGCTACATGAAATGCGGAGTCGGCCTCTGCGGATCATGCTGCACCGACCCGCACGGCCTGCGGGTCTGCAGAGACGGGCCCGTCTTCACCGGCGACATCCTGCTCGGGAGCGAGTTCGGACACTACGCCCGCGACGCGAGCGGGAGCAGACACAGGGTATAGTCCGCCAAAAAGAGGATCAGGCGAGGAAGTCCTTCTGGGGCTCGAAGAGAAGGGAGATGATGTTCTCCACCCACCCGAGCACCTGCGAGGTGATTGGAACCTCCTCGGCCCGGGCGTTCACTTCCACCGCAGGATCCGCGCTATCGTCCGGAGAAGACGGGAGAGCATCGCTCGTCGTGCTGTTTGGGGGTTTGGTATCGTCTATCACAGCCTCCGTCGGATCCCTGCTCTCGATCAGGGCCGCGTTGTCCGTGAAGAGGTGGATGGACCGATCGCCATCGCCGCCCCCGACGACGAGGAACTCCCCGTCAGGGGTCACGGCAACAGACTCCACACGACCGTCGAGGGTGATCTTCTGAAGATCGGCACCTGTTTTGTCGAGGATATAGACTGTCCTGCCGGACGCGGCGAAGATCTCGTTCGCCTCGTTTGAGAGAGCCGTCGCGAGAACGGCTTCTCCCGTGGGATATTTCCAGAGGTGCTCACCCTCCCCCGTGGAGAGGTAGACGCACCGGTCCACCGACCCGGCTACCACGAACCGTCCATCAGGGGTGAGAGCAATGCCCTCCACGGATTTGCCGGTCCCATAACTCCAGGACTCTCCCTCCCTGCTGTTGAGGTAGTAAACCCCCTGGTTGTCGCAGCCGAGCGCGATCCTACGGCCATTCTCCGATATTGCAATGGCATAACCATCGGTTCCCATATCGTAATCCCAGAGTTGCTTCTTGTTCCGGTCGAAGATAAAGACCGCACCGTTGTCGCACGCGGCAGCGACATACATGCCGTTGGACGAGAGCGCTACATCCCGGTAGACAAAGGTCGTTTTCTCGGTCCAGAGCTCGTTGCCGTCCCGGTCAAAGAGATAGAGTTTGTCTGCGGCGACGCCGATGTACGATCCCTCGGGCGATATTCCGACGCCGTTCACCCGGGACCCGACAACGGTCTTCCAGAGGACATCCCCCTGCCGGTCCAGGAGGTATACCACCGAGCCCGCACCGGCAACGATCGTGGATCCATCATGCGTGACCGCCACGGAACTGATAGCATCGTTTGCCCCCAGTTGCCAGAGGGGAGCATACCCCCCCTCATCAGCGGAGGCGGACCCGCAGAGAGCAGCGATGAGGCAGCAGAACAGAAGAAGCGGCAGAGAGATCCGGCCGGATCGAGAGCTATGGATCCTGCGACCGGAATGCGTTGCCTGCCGAATTCCTGAATCGATCCGGCTTCTGGTAGAACTGGATGAAGTCACTTCCCCCGATGACATCAGGCCCTGACTTCTCGGAGATTATATATATAGTTTATGGGGACGTTACCCGCCCCGTTCTCCGGGGCGGTTCGCCAGCTCCCGGCCAACCCCGATCAGGGGCTGCCGGGGTTTCGGGAATACTTTGCATAACGTTTAAAGAATTCGGGGAGGCCCGGATTCCGGGAACTCATCGGCCCGGGATGCAAAGAGGGTATAGCGTGCCGGGAGACAACACCTCTTGATTCGATGCCGGTAAACGCTAACGGGCCGGAAAATCTCTCCGGTCCGCTTACGACGGCTCCTGCCCGGGCCCGGGCAGGTTGTCCCGGCCCTGCCCTGCCGACGGGTCGATCGACTTCAGGTCCTCCAGGTTGTTGATGTTCGTAAACGTCAGCAGGTCCGGGTCGATCTCCCGGATCTTCTCCACGCACACGTACCGGGCCTCAAGGCTCCTCACCATCGAGCGGAGCGAGAGCGACTCGTGCTCCTCCAGGTAACCGAGCAGTGCGCTCGTCCGGTAGACAGCGTGGAGCGGCTCGAGCATATCGGCGTTCCAGCAGGGGATAGCGGCATCGTACCCGACAGCGGCGTCAAAGAGCAGCCGGATCACTCCCGGATGGATGCAGGGCATATCACAGGCGGCAACGAAGACGTATTCGCCATGTACCTCGAGCGCCCCCGCGTGCAGGCCGCCGATGGGCCCGAGATCCCTCCGGACGTCCGGTATGCACCTGACGTCCCCGAGGTGACCGAACCGTTCGCACTGCCCGGGGTCCCGTGCGACCACCACAATCTCGTCGGCCACCTCCCGGAGGGTATCGATGAGGCGGTCGATGAAGGTCTTGCCCCGGAACGTAAAGAAATACTTCTCCCGCCCGCCGGCACGCCGTGCCTCGCCGCCAACGAGGACAATCGCAGACCGCATACTATCTCTCCACTGTCAGAGCCGCTCCCGGAAGCGGATCAGTTCGGCAATGCAGGCATTATAGGGCGCGTCGATACCGTGCTTCCGGGCGAGCGCTGCCACAGCACCGTTCATGAAGTCGATCTCGGTCTTTCGCCCCAGGGCAAGGTCCTGCAGCATCGATGAATGATGGGCGGCCGTCGCCGGCAACTGCTCGGTCCGGAGATACTCCAGGTACGCCCCGGGGGTCTTCCAGGGGAGGGTGACGCCCTCGGCCTCCACCACCTGCCAGGCCTCCCGGACGATCGCGGTGACGATCGCCCAGGCGTGCGGATCGGTGAGCGCGCCGTAGGGGGCGTTCGCGATGGCGCCGAGCGGGTTTAATGCACAGTTGTAGAGGGTCTTACTCCAGATATCGGCCCTGATCTCGGGGGTCGCCTCCGCCCGGATGCCGGCAGCCCGGATGAGGTCCGCGAGAGACTCGACCGCATCGTCCGTCCCGGACGGAAACCGCCCCAGCTTCATGGGCGCCGCCTCCACCGAGACGTGGACCGATGCATCGCCCCGCCACTCGAACCCGGTGATGATCATGGCGCCGATGACCCGGTCGGTAAACCGCTCGATGATCTCCTCGTTTCCGATCCCGTTCTGGAGGCTCGCCACCTCATGCCCCCTGATAGCGTCGGCGAACTGGCGGCAGACAGACTCCGTGTCCGTAGACTTTGCGGTGATGATGTAGTAGTCGGCGTCCCGCCACACGTCGGGGAGGTCCTCGGAGCAGCTGAAGCGGTATATGCCCTCTCCCCATATACCGGTCATCAGAAACCCCCGCTCTCGCACCGCGTCCACATGCCGCTTTCGGGCAACGGCGTGGACGTCCGCGACACGGGACAATTTTGCGGCAACGGTCAGGCCGACCGCTCCCGCACCCAGGACGGCGATCTTCATTTCGGAGTACTATATTGCGGAGTTACCTGTTAACTTCTCCCATTTTTCAGGCGTCGCAGACCCTTCCGCGGCGCTCCATGGCAAGCAGCGCCTCCTTGATCGTCACGTCCGGGGAGAACCCGCCCATGCCGGTCTTCGCGACGACCCGGTGGCAGGGCACCACGAGCGGGGTCGGGTTCCGGGCCATCGCCGATCCGACCGCCCGGGGTGCGGTCCCGACCCTCCGGGCAACCTCGCCGTAGGTGACGGTCTCCCCGCAGGGAACCGCACGGACCGCACGGTAGATCCCGGCAGAGACCGATTCCCCCTCGGTCGCGATACTCCGGAGGGAGGCGAGGTCTGCCGGCCGGCCGGCACAGTAGCGGAGGAGCTCCTCCGGGACCGGCCCGGCGAGCGCCTCTCGCGCGAACCGCACCCGGTAGACGAGATCGTCCTGCCATGCGACGTGGACATGCCAGAGGCCGAACTGACACGACCCGGTCACGATCGCCATTTGCCAGCCTCCTTCCGGAACTCTTCGACGGTGCACGTCGTCATCTCCTTCTGCATCCACGGCGGCAGCCCGGCATGAACCCGGGATTCCAGGAACCGCCGGTCCCCGAGGACGAGCATCCCCCGGTCCTCGGGCGTCCGGAGCACCCTCCCTAACGCCTGCAAGGCGCGGTTGATCGCCGGGAGGGTGTAGCTGATGAACTCTCCCTCCTCACCGAACTTCATCCGGAAGTAGTCGATCACCATCTTCCGGACACGGTTGAACGGGGCGAGCGGGAGGCCGATGACGAGCGCTCCCGCAAGCATCTCGCCCCGGTAGTCCAGACCCTCGCTCCACTTGCCGCCACATACCGCAAAGAGAACGCCTGAGCGGCCCGTTCCCGGGAGGGCCATGAACTCCCGGAGCATCGTGGCGGCAGCGGCAGTGTCCTTGGACTCGACGTAGATCTGCTTCTTTCGTATCCGCGGAGTGCACCGTTCTGCGAAAGTGTTCAAGAGGTCGTAGGAGGGGAAGTAGACCGCCAGATTCCCGGGAAGGGCGGCAAACGTGGTGATGTACTCCTCGGTCCGCGCAAGGTTCTGGGGGTCCCGGCGCATCGAGTAGGTGGTGGTGATGTCGTTTGCGCAGAAGATGCGGCGGTTCTCGGTGGGGAAGGAGTTCGGGAGCGATGTCGTGGTGACGGGAAGGTCGCCGAAGTAGTAGCGGCGGTAACTCTCGATGGGGGAGAGCGTCCCGGATATCAGGACGCAGCAGGCATGTGCCCGGGCGATATCCTGGAGCTTGGTGCTGGGGTCGATGTTCCTGACCTCGAGCGCCACCGTGCCGTCATCCTCCTTCCGGTAGACCGTCAGATACGCCGGGTCGGCCGCAGACCGGAAGATCCGGTAGAAAAACTCGGTCAGCCGCTCGATCGCGCTCTCCCGGAACTCGCCTGCCTGCATGTTCTTCTCGCGAAGCCCCTCGCTGATCTTGAGGAGGTCGTCCACGATCTCCTCCATGCTCCGGTAGAGCGTGCCGGAAAGGATCATCCGCTGGAAGATGACAGGGTCGAACCAGTCCTCAACCTCGTGCGAGCCCTTGAGCGCCTCCATGAACCGGGTGATCTGCGGCAGGATCTGGGTGATGGCATCCGCCTGCTGCGACCGCCGCCGACCGGAGAGTTCGTGCCCGGCCTGCACGATGTCGCGCTCCTCGATCGTCACGCTCTCGATGTTCTGGACGACATCGCCACAGTTGTGGGCCTCGTCGATGAGCAGCAGGGCGTCGTGCCCCTTGATTCCGAGCAACTGGTAGAGCTGCTCCCGGATGGTGTCGTCGAAGAGGTGGTAGAAGTTCACGAGCACCACGTCGGCATCCCGGGCGGCATGCATCATCGTGTCGTAGGGACAGATGTCGCCGCAGAACCCGGCAAGCTGGTCGGGCCAGATCATCTCGGTGCTCACGCGCTCGGCCCGGACGCGCAGGGCCGCCGACGGGATCATCTTCAGCCCCGCGTCCTCGGGCTCCACGAAGGATTTGCCGTGGATGAAGTAAGGGCAGATGAGCGGGTGCTCCGGGTCCATCTTCCGGATCTGCTGCTTGATCTGGCGGTCGTTTGCCGGGACGAGCGATCCCTTCTGCGCCCGCTCCCGCATCAGCGCCGTCGAGAAGGCCTTGACGCCCTCGCACCGCCGGTAGACGTCCCCCTCGCCGCCGAGCGGGCACATGCTGGACTTGCCGATAAGGTAGGCGAACTTCAGTTTGCCGCGCTTCTTCCGGACGAGCTCGAGCTCGCGCATGAACGTGGCGAGCTGGCTGATGGTCCGGACGGCGACGAGCACTTTCCGTCCCCGGCTCTCTGCGAGGAGCGCGGAGACCACGCTCGACTTGCCGCTCCCGGTCGGCGCATCGATCATGGCGATGCCGCCGTCGCGTGCGATGGATGCAGCCAGATCAAGCATCTCCCGCTGGCCGGATCGGTACTCCCGGTACGGGAACCAGTCGTCGAGGGTATCCATTGCTAATAGGTCGACGGCTGACGTCAATGTAGTTTGGGTGCCCGGGGCGAAAGTGAACGAGGCCGGGAACGGGTCGGGCGCCGGTGGAAGCGAGGCGAGACCGGGGATCCCCTGACCATTGCCCGGGTGCTGCCTATGGCGCTTGCGGCGTTCATCCCCACCGGGAACCCCCATGGCGCGCATATGCTCCCGCCTCTCCGGAAAAAGACGGACTAAAAGTTTCCAGTACGGCCTCGCTGGAGACGCGAACCAAAATATTTATATAACGAACCGCTCACCGCTCACCGGTGAGACTGTATGTCACTCAAGGCTGAGGTCATCGACAAGATATCGGCTCTTATCACGGCCGCATTCGGCCTGGTCGCCGCCCTTGCATGGAACGGCGCCATCCAGGAACTCTTCGCGCTCACATTCGGGGATCAGGGCACGCTCGTTGCCATGTTCACGTATGCTATCGTCGTGACGATCATCGCGGTGATCGCGGTCATCCTGATCGGCCGCGCCGCAGGGAGGGCGAAGGCAGAGGATGAGGCGGCAGCAACAAGGTGAGCCCCGGAACTCCCCCTTTTCGGCAAATTTATCCAGACAGAAACCTACCTGATCGCTGATGAGCCGGCATGACGATCAGCCAGAGGGCAGGGCAGGTGTGGACGAGTCGCCCGGCCCTGCCCGCGCGCGACCGATCACCGTCACGGTCATCGAGTACGACGAGTCCCGCTTCAATGAGCAGACCTGCACCCGGCCCGGGGACCTTCGGGCACTCATCCTCCGCCCGACGGTCACCTGGATCAATGCCGACGGCATCCACGATACCGGGATGGTCCAGGCAATCGGGGACGCTGTCGGGATCCACCCGCTGACCCTGGAGGACATCGCCAACACGAGCCAGCGACCGAAGATCGAGGACTACGGCGATTATCTCTACGTTGCAATCAGGATGCTCTCCCCTGACAGTGACGGTGAGTTCCAGAGCAAGCAGGTCAGCCTGGTGCTCGGGAGAGGTTACGTCATATCGTTCCAGGAGCAACCGGGCGATGCCTTCGAGCGCATCCGGGAGCGCCTGCGTGCAGGAGCCGGGCGGCTCCGGAGCGAGGGGGCCGACTACCTCTTCTATGCCCTGCTCGACGCGATTGTCGACGGCTACTTTGGCGTGATCGAGGTCTTCGGGGAGCATATCGAGGCGGTCGAGGAGGAGGTGGTGGCAGACCCCGACCGCGAGACCCTGCAGGCAATCTACGCCTTGAAGCGGTCCCTGGTCGCTCTCCGGCGGTCGGTCTGGCCGCTCCGCGACGTGGTGGCGGAACTCGAGCGGGGCGACTCACCCCTGATCCGGGAATCGACGCTCGTCTACCTCCGGGATGTCTATGACCACACCATAGAGGTCGCCGAGACCGTGGAGACCTACCGGGATACGATGTCCGGGCTCCTCGACGTCTACCTCTCGAGCCAGAGCAGCCGGATGAACGAGATCATGAAGGTCCTCACCATCATCGCCACCATCTTCATCCCGCTCACCTTCATCGCCGGGCTCTACGGCATGAACTTCGCGTATATGCCCGAACTCAGGCATCCCTGGGGATATCCCGCGGCCCTCACCTTGATGGCGATCATCGCGGGGGTGATGCTCCTCTACTTCAAGAAGAAGGGGTGGATCTGATCGGGAGGGGCGGCTGATCGCCAGCGCCAGACCCCCGTAACCGGAATACCATTATATCCCGGTAAGTCGAAGCCCGCGCAACCCTGCTGCGAGCGGAAGCAGACCGCGTGGACCACCGGCGGCAGGATGTGGGGCATGCAGGCAGACCGAGGGCACCCGGAGGAGCAGGAAGAGAAGCGCGCGACGCTGAGGACTGTCGCCGTCATCACCGGGTTCTACGGGATGAATCTCATGAACATACCGCTCGAAGACTCGCCCTGGGGATATCCGTTCGTCCTCCTCCTTATGGTAGGCGTCGCGGTCGCGATGCTCCTTTACTTCAGGAAGAAAGAGTGGATGTCAACTACCCCCGGTTAAAACCGGGGGCTTGCAGCGGGGGCCCTTGTGGGGCACAGGGCTGCAATTTAATCGGTGCGAAGGTTGACGGTTCAAAAGACGTCCTTATTCGCACGGGCCGGTTGACGCGGCCCCTACCGATTATCCGTGGAACCACGGAATCACCGGCTACCTTTCGTAAATGGTTCAGAGCGCCGTTGACATCGGCGTTGATCAGGGTGCCCAGAGCACTCCGGTACAGTCCTCGCTTGATCCGCCGCTTCCTCCCATAGGGCGGTTTTCGGATCGGGTCGAGCGCGAGAGCGTCCACCTGCGAGGTGTATGCCTCGGAGTGCGAGTCATCGAACCGGATACCATACCCCTCGCACTTGCTCTTCAGCTTCTGCCGGAACTTGTGGAAGGG
>DASQ01000123.1 GCA_002503885.1 Methanoculleus marisnigri
GCGGCGGTCGGCATCCCGGTGATCGCGAGCGGCGGCGTGGGCACGCTCGATCACTTCTACGACGGGTTTACAGAAGGGAAGGCGGACGCCTGCCTCGCGGCAAGCGTCTTCCACTACGGGGAGTTCACCATTCGCCAGGTCAAGGAGTACCTGGCGGGACGGGGTATCCCGGTACGACTGTAAGGTCGAGTGCGAGCGCCGCCACCGGGTGCTCGAGGTCGAACGCATTCAGGACGGCCGGGTGGATCTCCCCGAAAACCCCTACTATTTTCCCGTCAACGATGATATCTCCGCGGCGACCGTCGAGGAATGCGGGGTCGGCCGACTCGGCGACCGTGTACGGGAGCGAGAGTTCCCGGCAGAGGACATCCGCCGCCGCATACGCCTCCGAGAAGTCGGCCGCCGGATGAATGCTGACCGCGGCGGCCTTCTGATACGTGGCGCAGGCCTCGACCACGTCGCCCACCGCAAAGAGCCGCTGCGGGAGCTCGCGGTGTTTGTTCGCCTGGAGCATCTCCATCAGCAGCCCGAGGAGGTCGGTCCGGACCAGGGTCTGCTCCTCGCTGATCGGGTGGAGCACCTGCAGGGTCCCGGGCAGGTGCTCCCGCTGCATGTTCGCATAGAGCACCCGCTCGTTCGTGAGCGTGAACGGCATCATCTCGAGGTAGCCAAGGCCGATCATCACCGACCGGACCGCTCCTGCGATGGCGGTGATCGGGTGCTCCTGCGCGACGGTGGCGGTGGCCGGGAGGACGGCATCGAAGTTCTCGATGCCGTAGGCGATCGCCACGTCCTCAAAGATATCCCAGTCGTGGAGGATGTCCGCCCGGTAGCAGGGAACGAGGACCCTGACCCGGGAGTCCCCGTCGGGCTCGGCACCGAACCGCATCTTACCCAGGAGCTTCGCCATCTCCTGCGCCGAGAGGGAGAGGCCGAGGAGGGAGGCGCATTCCTCGACCGATACCACCCGTTCTGCCGGCGCAAGCGTGGGCATCTCCTGCCCGTCGACGGTGACCGTCTCGATCGTCGCCCCGGCCTCGGCGAGCGCGGTGCAGATGATGTTCACCGCAATCATCACCGCTTTTCTGTCGGTGCCGGTGCAGTCGAGCAGGATGTTCTTCGTCGCCGTCGTGACCCTCGTCAGCTCGCCGTTGATGATGGGCGGGAAGGAGAGCACACGGTCGTCGGCATCGACGATCAGCGGGAACCTATGGAAGTTCTCCACCAGGCGGGCGTAGTCCCGGCCCTTCGGGTGGTCGATGAGGATCTCCTCCATGGTCATCTCCCGCTCGAAGTCCAGCGGCACGAAGGACCGGTCGCGAGGGGAGGCGATGTAGCGGAAGGGCGGCGTGACCGCATCGAGGTCGTGGACGCCGATCGCCACCTTGCCCCGTCCGCGCCCGACCGCCCAGTGGAGGGCCTCCTGGAGGCTCATCAGGCTCTCGATCGCCTCTTCATCGAAACTGACGTTCCGGATCACCGCCGAGCCGAGGAACGGCCGGATCCCGGCAAGGCCCGGGTCGATCGTGAAGGTGATGCCTGAAGGGCGGACAGGATAGACCGGGAGACCCTCCTCGATCCCGAGGAACCCGCGCATCGCCCGGGAGACACCCTCGGGGGAGTAGAGGTCCGGCCGGTCCGGGAAGAACTCGACGTCGACATGGTCTTCCTCGATCCGCTCGATGTCGGCCCCGATCATCGGAACGCGGTCGATGATCGTCTGCCGATCGGTTCCGGTCAGACGTTCCAGGTACCGGTAGGGTAACGTAATTATCGCCATCTCATCGCCTCCCGCCGTAGGTGGGCGTCTCCCGGATCCACTCGACGTCGCTCTTGTAGAGCTGCCGGAGATCGCGGAGACCGAGCCGGAGCATCGCCACGCGGCTGATCCCGAGGCCCCACGCGAGCACCGGGTGCTCGATACCGAAGGGTGCGGTCACTTCCTGCCGGAAGATGCCCGCTCCGCCGAGTTCCACCCACCCGAGGCCGTCGACATAGACCTCGGGCTCTACGGAGGGCTCGGTGTAAGGGAAGTAGCCGGGACGGAACCGGACCTTCTCAAAGCCCATCTTCCCGTAGAACTCCTTTAAGAACCCGAGAAGGTGACGGAAGTTGACGCCTTCGTCCATAACGATGCCTTCGAGCTGTTCGAACTCCGCAAGGTGCGTGGGGTCGATCGCCTCCCGCCGGTAGACTCTGCCGATGCAGAACGCCTTCACCGGGGGTTTGGGGTGCTCCGCCAGGTGCTGGATGGAGAGGCTCGTCGTATGGGTCCGGAGCACGCACTGCTCGGCCTTTGCAGCGCTCCAGGTGCCTCCCCACCCGGTGGATGAGGTCTCGCCGCCATGCTCGTGCATATCGCGGACATGCTCATACCCTGCCGGGAGCGGCCAGCGCTCGCCGAGGAAGAAGGTGTCCTGCATCTCCCGGGCCGGGTGGTCCTGCGGCTGGAAGAGGGCGTCGAAGTTCCAGAACGAACTCTGCACGATCCCGCCTGCCATCTCTGTAAATCCCATATCGAGGAGGACGCGGCGCATCTCGTCGATGAGGCGCTGGTAGGGGTGGACCTTCCCCGGGTAGGCACGCTTCGGGAGTTTTCCAACATCGTAGCGCCGGAGAGGGAGGTCCTTCCATGAGCCGGAGAGGATCTGCTCGCGGGTGAACGTGCCCGCCTCTTCCTGCAGGTCGAGCCCTCCGGCGAGGAGCTGGCGGCCCTGAGGCGTGATCGAGACCGTGTAGGCGACGGTCTCCTCCTCCTCGACGAGCCCGCGCTTTACGAGGTCGGCGACCCCAACGCCATCCTCGATCGCACCGGTCTCACTGAGGTGGGCAAACGCGGCTTCGTCGGGTCCCGGAGCGGTGTTGCCGGTCTTCTGCACGACCCCGTCCTTGATGGCGATCCAGCCTTTCTTGCGCATCCAGCCGATCGCAATCTTTGCAAGCGGGTGGCTCTGGAGATCCCGCATCGGGATTGTCTCCCCGAAACTCTCGATCACCTGCCGCTCCGGGAGGCCCTTCCCGATGTAAGCCTGTCCTTCTTCGGTCGGGGTATACCGCCGGGAGACACGCTTCTCCACGTCCACAAGCCCCCGCTCGCCGGCGAGGTTCGCATATTGCACCACCGCCTCCCGGCGGGTTTCCATCAGGTCCGCGAGATCGGCCGCGTCGGCCGATCCCACCGGTCCCAGGGCGACCAGGAGTTTCTTCTCATTCAGTGTCAGTTCCACCGTACCGCCTCCTCTGCCAGGTGTTCGACTGCATCCATCGTATCCCGCAATTCTTTCAGGAACATCTGCACGCGCTCCAGCGTCTCTTTCTTGCACTGCCCGCAGGTGAGTTCGCCGCTCTCGCACCGCCGCCGCAGGTCGGAGAGCTCCACGTCGTCCTCGAGCATGTGGAAGAGGTTTAAGAGGTAGACCGAGCACTGGTCCGGCTCGCCGCCAAGACGCCTCTGCTCCTCAAGCGTCATGCGCCCCCCGGTCAGCGCCGCCATAACCTTCTTCTTGATCGACTTATCGGCTTCGTAAAACCCGAACGAACTCTCAGGGACGCTGCTCGACATCTTCCCGCCCTGGAACCCGGGCATGAAGATGTGGTAGGTCGACGAAGGCAGGTAGAACCCGAACCCCCCATGGGCGATCTCGATCTCCCGAACGGTGTCCTCGACCCGGCTCATCGGGAGGCCGGTGACGTCCACATGGCCCGCGTACTTCTTTGATCCCACAAACGCACGGGATACTGCCTCGAGGGCTTCCTGCGGGGCGTTCTTCGACCGGACGCTGACATGGTCGCCGCGGTCCTCGACCGTGAACATTCTGAGTTTATAGGCCACGTCCCGGGTGAGCCGGATATGCGGGTCCTGGTCGAGGCCGACCGGGACGATCGTAGGAGCGGGCCCGGCGTCGAGCTGCGGGAAGAGGATGTCGCCCACCTGGGTGATGACGCTCATGGCGTGGGAGAGCGAGGTCTCGGGCCCGAACCCGTATATCGCTGACATCTCCGAGAAGTTCACCTTCGTGGACGCCTCGAACGCGAGGTCCTTTAAGCGCTCGTTTTTGCTCTGGTAGTAGGTTGTGCCCTGAAAGCCGAGAGCATAGAGAGCCTTGAGGTACTCCTTCCCGAACTCGCGGCACTTCTCCCACGAGATGCCGCGGACCGCGTGCGCCTCCCGGTCGGCGATGGCCACGTAGCCGTTTCCGCCCTGGCGGACGTGCCAGACCACCTCCTTCATGACCATCAGGTGCCCGAGGTGCGGGAAGCCTGAGGGCATGAACCCGGTCAGTACGTGAAACGGGGTTTTGTTCCGGATGGCGTCGACGACCAGGCTGTAATCCCGGTGTCCGACGACAATTCCCCTGCGCATAAATGGCGGTACCTCGGGAAGCCTTCGTGCGACCTCACCGATCGGCTCGATGCCGAACTCGGCAAAGAGTCGATCCACATCGACGGTCTGGTTATTCGACCACGGGTTCATTTCGGAATGCATGTACTGACACTCACAGTTTCATTCGGGCGAATTCGACGTATCTGATATCGGTATTGTATATGCAGGCAAACAACATCTTCTTTTTGACGCTGTGAGCAAGCCTCACCGAGCGGGAGACGCCGCTCATCGGCGTGGAGGTCCCGGACGGAACGGCGTGGACGAGCATCTCCGAGTGGGTCTTCTTCCCGGAGTAGACGCGGAAGTGGTGGCCGAACTTGTACCCGGTTCTCGGGATGTAGCCCTTCTCCCGGAGGTCGGTAAAGACCCGTTCTTTCCCCAGGATCTCGACGTCCTTCTCCGCCGCTGCATCGAGGAACTGCTCTGCGGTCATCGGTTCGCCGTCCCGCGTGATCGAGAGGCATTCCCGGCGCATGAGAAAGATCGACTCGACCGGGCGGAGCAGCAGCCGTTGCGGGTCGAGACGTTTGCCGTACCAGTCCTCCTCGAGTGGAGTTCCCGGCGGCAGGTGGGCAAGCGCATAGGTCCCGAAGAGAGAGGCCTCTACCGGCGGCATGTTGCACCCGGCCGGCTCCCCGACCACGGGAAGGTCCTGCACCCGCACCTCGTAGTAGGTCAGTTCGTCCTCATCGTCCACGACCGCGAGGAGGTACTGTTTGCGCATGTTGACCGCAGCAAGCACGTCCTGGCTCAGCCGATCGAAATCGACGAGGTCCCTCTCAGAGAGGACCCGGATCAGGTACTGGGACTTTCCGGCCCCGGGCTTGTGGCCGCGGCGGAAGACACGGAAATCCTGGGGACCGGGCTGGACCACGTATCCCCGCTCGCGGATATCGCGGTAGACGAGATACCTCCGGACAAAGTTCGGCTGGCCGGCGAAGAGACCGAGCAGGGTGTCAAAGCCGAAGTCTCTCACGTCGATCTTGCTGCGTTCCATGAGGTAGAGCGCCTCTTCAGGAGAGAGCCGGAGGCCGGTTCCCTCCAGCCTCCCGTAGCCGCCCTGCTCGTAGAGCGTGCGTCCCTCGCCGCTGAGGCGCACCCAGGTTCCGTCGAATATCGCCAACACGTGCTCAAACTATATGGAAGTTCACGTTCATTAATGGATTGCCGGGGGGAGGAACCACTACACTTTTTGTGTGCCGCACCGCAACAGTGATCGATTCCATGACGAAAAGTTACCGAACCATCTGGCAGCCAGGGATGATCCTGGCGGCACTGCTCATCGCGGTGGTGCTGCCCGCGGGAGTTGTCTCTGCAGCAGAGGCCGCTCCGCCGGTCGCCTGGGACACGACGTTCTCACCGGAGAATAACAGCAAGTTCGATGCCGTTGCACCGACCGCGGACGGGGGATACATCGCTCTCGGCTCTACCCTCACGCAGGTCTTCGGGGGCAGGGAAGACCTGCTGCTCGTGAAGACCGACGGCCAGGGGAACGGGATATGGATGGAGAGGTTCCCCGGCGTGGCGGCAGCCTCCGTTGCCGAGACCGCTGACGGGGGGTACGTCATCGGCGCCTACAACGTCTCCACGACCGGCTCGGAGCAGAACTCCACCTACCAGGGAAGCTCGTTCCTGATCAGGACCGACGCTGACGGGGCGGAGGAGTGGCGGCAGGTCCTGCCGGGGATGAAAGTCTCGTCCGTCGCAGAGACGGCTGACGGGGACTACGTCGCCATCGGGTGGCTCTGGAACCCGGCCGGATCGGAGAACGACACGACGACGGTCATCATGAAGACCGACGGCAACGGCACGCCCGTCTGGAACAGGACGTTCCCCGGTACCGCGGCAAATGCAGGGCTCGTGACCGCCGATGGAGGATACATCGTCGGGGGCACGAAGTCGCCCTTCGAGAACGACATCGGGGACGCCTTCCTCATCCGCCTCGATGCCGACGGGAACACACTCTGGCATAGGAATTATGGCGCCCCGGTCATCTTCGACATCGAGGAGACCGATGACGGGCTGTTCGTCTACTCGGGCAACTACTGGTACGGCCTTGTCGATGCGAACGGAGAGGAGGTCTGGCTCAAGAATATAGAGGGCCTGACCGGCTACGCCGTCGCCCTGCGACCTGCCGGGGGGTATATGGTTGCAGGCACGGCCCTCGGAACCGGGGAAGGTTTTGTCCTCGGGACCGACGCGGACGGGACAATCCAGTGGAACATGACATTCCCCGCTGCCGGGGTCTACGCAGCCACCAGTGCTCCCGACGGAGGCTACACCCTTGCGGGCATCCAGTTCCTCTCGCCCGATACCAGCGCCGCCTGGCTGGTCAACCTTGAGGAGACGGCAAATCCCACACAGGCGGCACCGGGATTTTGTGCGATCGGTACCGGGGCGGCGCTCCTCCTCCTGCTCGCGGGAAGGAAGCGGAGAGGGTAACCCCCCTCCACCACTTTTTTCTGAACCGTTTCAGGGCTCATCCTTCCGGAAGTAGAGGAGCAACCCCACCCCCACGACGATGAGGGCAAGCAGGACGGGGATGAGGTGGGCGTACGGGGAGCCTTGTTCGGTCTCCGATTGCGGTGGGGCGCCTTCCGCGACCACCTGCGCCGCGCCGCCCCCGGGTGCCGCGGCGAAGAGCGCATACGCGCTGAAGTGCATGACTTCGGCCGTGACGCTCCGGGTCTCCGGATGGACGGTGGTGGGGACCTCTTCCCAGGCGTCCGCCGACCGGTTGTACCACTGCACCAGAAGCCCATTTTGCCCGCTGTCATTGTAAACGGCATCCCACTGCTCTTCCGTGAAGTTGAATAAGAGGGTCACCGGCGGCGAAAAGGCGGCCCCCTCCGGCCCGGCGATGCAGGCATACCCGGCAAACGCATACGCGCCCACGCCGGGCGCCGCGGGCACGTCGACCGGATCGAGGGGCTCAAGGGTCACCGCCGCAAGCGGGTTCCCGGCGGCATCAACCGCCCGGACACCCTCCGCGATCGTGAGGGTCACGACCCCGTCGGACGAACGGATCCTGGCGACCTGGTCGACGAGGCCGGTCTCCCCGAGGTGGAGCCGACCGGGCTCAGCCTCTTCGGGGATGGCGGTCGGCGTGGAGGTCGGGGTGGGGGCCGATACCGGCGTGTTCCAGACCGGGTTAATCCAGGCAGAGCCGCCACCACCGCCTCCGCCACTGGCCGGCGGCTGGGTCTGGGCAGGTGTCGGCGTTGCCGCGGCGGGACGGACGGATATGTATCCGGTCTTCACCACAGTGCTCCTCCCGGCGGCATTCTCCGCGGTCAGGTTGACGGTGTAGTTCCCGGCGGTGGTATAGGTATGCGAGGGGTGACGGTCGGTCGAGGTCCCACCGTCACCGAAACTCCAGAGCCAGGCGGAAGGCTCCCCGGCAGAAGTGTCGTTGAACGTAACCTTGATGGGAGCCGTGCCGCTGAGGGGAGCGGCACCGAACCCTGCGGTCGGCGGGCCGAAGGCGCGGATTTGCAGGGATTGTGTGGAATGATCGCTGCCGTCGGAGACTTTCAGGCTGACGGTGTAGGTCCCGGGCGTCTCGAATACGTGGACCGGGTCCGGCACGGCAGAGGTCTTGCCGTCCCCGAAGTCCCAGGACCACGATCCGGGACTCCCCACCGACGCATCCTCAAACCGGACCGCGAGCGGGGCGGCGCCGAGGGTCACGTTGGCGGTGAGTCCCGCGGTCAGCGATTCGCGAACCGTGATGTAGCCGGTCTCGACCGTGGTGTTCTCTCCCACATCGTTTGCTACGGTCAGGGAGACGGTATAGGTTCCGGGCACCTGGTACACATGAACGGGGCTCTCTGCCGTCGACGATTTCCCGTCACCGAAGGTCCACGACCACGATAACGGCCCCCCCTCAGATGTATCCTCAAACAGGACCGCAAGCGGGGCCCTGCCTCCGGTCACGTTTGCGGAGAATCCGGCCACCGGCGGTGCGGTGACCGTAATATACCCCTCCATCTTCCGGGTGTCGGTACCGAGTTCGTTCTCGACGGTGAGCGTGAGGGTGTAGGTTCCTGCACTCTGATAGGTGTGGGTTGGGTTCTGAGCGTTCGACAGGTTGCCGTCGCCGAACTCCCACCGCCACTCCTCCGGGCTGCCGGTGGATTGGTCGGTGAACCGGACGGAGAGCGGCACCCCGCCCACCGTTGTGTTCGCCTCAAACCCGGCGGTCAGAGGCTCAAAGACTGCTATATGACCGATCTTTGTAGTCGTATTCTCTCCGGCACCGTTTGCGACGGTCAGAGAGACGGTATAGGTTCCGGGGCTCCCGTAGGTATGCTCCGGGCTCCGGTCGGCGGAGGTTCCTCCATCCCCAAAACTCCAGGACCAGGAGACCGGAACCCCGGTCGAGGTATCCGTGAACCTGACCTCGAGCGGCGCGACTCCTTTCACCGTGTTCACGGTGAATGCCGCGACCGGCCGCTCAATCACGGTGATGTAGCCGCTCTTTGTCTCAGTATCGCTCCCGGCGGAGTTCTTGACCTCGAGCGAGACGGTGTAGGTGCCGGCGGCGAGATAGGGATGCTCCGGATTCTGCTCGGAGGAGATCCCGCCGTCGCCGAAACGCCATGACCAGGCTGTGACATCGCCGGTCGAGGTGTCCGTGAACCGGACGGTGAGCGGGGCGGTTCCGTTCCGGGTATCAGCCATGAATGAGGCTGCCGGTGGTTCGATGACGGTGATGTAGTCGGGTTTCGTGATGTCCGTACTGCCTGCCGCGTTGCTCGCGGTCAGGCTGACACTGTAGGTGCCGACTGCCGCATAGGTGTGCACCGGGTTCTGAACGTCAGACGCTGCGCCGTCCCCGAAGTTCCAGGACCAGGTGTCGGGGCTGTTTGTCGACTCATCCGTGAACTGCACGGCAAGAGGCGCGCCACCGGATGCCGGTGTAGCGGAGAAACCGGCGGACGGAGGCTCCGGCAGCTCTGCACGAATAAGGTCGGTCTCTGTGGCGGTGTCGGAGCCGAACCGGCTGCTCACCTCAAGCGAGACGGTATACTCGCCGGGGCTCTCGTAGGTATGCACCGGGTTCTGTTCTGTCGACCGATCGCCGTCACCGAACTCCCATTCCCACTCCTCCGGGCTGCCGGTGGATTGGTCGGTGAACCGGACGGTGAGTGGAGCCGTGCCGGTGGCCGGGTCCACCGAGAACTTCGCCTCCGGGGGTGCTCCGCCGGCGTAGGTGAAGGCGTAGACCTTCCACTCTCCGCTCCGCTTGTCCTGCCAGACGATCCTGTCCCCGGAGACCGAGGGAAAGAGTTGCTCGTTCTCCGCGGTGCAGACCGGCATCTCGGCTCCGAGATCGAAGTCATACAGGTAAATATCCCAGAGCCCACCCCGTTTATCCTCCCAGGCGATGATCTCCCCATCGATCGCAGGGGAGACCTGCTCGGCAGGATCGTCGGTGATCCTGTATTCCTGGTTGCTGCCAAGATCGTACATGTAGATGTCAGGCTGTCCGTTCCGGTAATCCTCCCAGACGATCCGGTTCCCCGATATCGCCGGGTATGCCTGCTCTGCACTGTTCCAGGTGATCTGCCGTTTTTGTCCGGTCTGAATAGCATAGGTCCAGATATCTCCACCCCCGGTGCTCTCCTCCCAGACGACGTACTCGTCCGAGAGCGCAGGCTTCCACTCGGTCACCGGCGAGCAGGAGAGGAGGGTTTCACTGCCGGTCGCGATGTTGTAGAGGCAGATATCCGCACTCCCTTCCCGGGTATCGTACCAGACGACATGACCCCCGTGGACGACGGGCATCCACTGGTCTGCCGGGTCGTCGGTGAGCGGCACCGTCGTGCCCGTTGAGTATCTGTAGAGATAGATATCCCGGCTCATGTTCCGGTTGTCCTCCCAGACGATGTAATCACCCGAGACGGACGGTCTCATCTGTGAAGCAGGATCGTCTGTCCTCTGTTCACCGGGGCCGGGACTGCTTGCTGAGTAGATATTCCTGTCCCCATCCCGGCCGTCTTCCCAGACAACCATATCGCCGTCGATATCAGGGTGCTCCTGCAATCCACCGGCAGTACAAAAGAGCACCATATCGCCCGGAGCCGTCTCCACCGCCAGAGCAGGCGGGACCAGCAGTCCAATGACGATGACGGTGCAGACTAATATCAGCGTTTTACCTTCAGCCATCCTCCGATCACCACGATGAGAACGCCCCCTTTCGTCTCACACGATGGTGCTTGCAGGCACGACGGAGAAGCCCTTCCCCGCCCGGCGTGCAAACAGAGATCCGGCGGAGTGCCGGGAATTTCGGTATTCCGCCGGATAAAGGGTTCGTGAACGGCATGAGGGTGGTATAAACATATATCCCTTGCGGCGGGCGGCTTCCTGCAAACGCCGGGGAGTATTATACAACCATATTGAATAAAAATAGGAGCAGGCTCCACTCCATCGTCATCTGTGTTTCAGACCGATTGGACGCGGTATTCCCGGGGCGGACAACGCCAGGGTGCTCACTCTCCCGCAAGTTCACGGACCTTCGCGATGTTCCCGGCATCGCCCCGCCGCTCGTCGACCGGGGTCTCGCAGATGAGAGGGAGGCCCCGGACGGCGGGGTGGCGGAGGATCTGCCGGAACCCCTCCTCCCCGATGGACCCGAGCCCGACATGCTCGTGCCGGTCAAGCCCGCTCCCGAGAGCGCCCTTGCAGTCGTTGAGGTGAACGACCCGGAGGCGGGCAAGACCGATCAGGTCGTCGATCTCTGAGGCGACCGCGTCGACCCCCTCCGCGGTCCGGAGGTCGTAGCCGGCGGCGAACGCATGGCAGGTATCGAAACAGATCCCGACCCTTCCTTCCGCGTCAACCCCATCGAGAATGCGGCGGAGGTCTGCAACGGTCGTCCCCACGCTGTTCTTCTCCCCGGCAGTATTTTCGAGGAGCAGCATCACATCGCTCTCGCCGGCATCGGCGAGCGCCTGGTTGACGGCGGCGATAACCCGCTCCTGCCCTGCTTCAACGCCGGCGCCGCGGTGGTGCCCGAGGTGGGTCACAAGGTAGGGTATCCCGAGAAGGCCGCATCGCCGGAGTTCCCCGGTGAGTGCCGCGACCGATTTTTCAGCGATCTCGGCATCCGGCGAGGCCGGGTTCGGCAGGTAAGGCATGTGGTCGACGACCGGGCCGAGCCCCGATGCATTCAACGCCATCCTGAAGGCATCGGCTGAGTCCGGGTCGAGGTCCTTTGCCTTCCAGCCGCGGGGGTTCCTAGAGAAGATCTGAAACGTGTCGCACCCCGCATCAAGGGCCCTGCCGACCGCAAGGTCGATCGAACCGGCGATGGAGACGTGGCATCCCACCAGCACCATAGCGTAACTCTCAACTCTGAAGCGTTTAGGTCTTCCTCCGCCCGACCTCGCGGAGCACCGCCGCCCCGAACTCCCGGGTGCCGGCGACGCCGCCGAGGTCGCGGGTCCGGACGCCCATCCCGATCACCCGGCAGACCGCCTCCTCCACGGCCGCCGCGGATGCAGGGTCGCCGAGGTGCGAGAGCAGCATCGCGGCGCTCCTGATGGCTGCGACGGGGTTTGCAATATTCTGGCCCGCAATATCGGGGGCGCTCCCATGCACGGGCTCAAAGAGGGCGGCACGCTTTCCGATGTTGGCACTCGGGAGCATCCCGAGCCCCCCCACCAGGTAGGCGGCGGCGTCGGAGAGGATATCTCCAAACATATTGGTGGTCACGACAACGTCGTAGAGGTCCGGATGCATCAGGAGGTCGAGGCAGAGCGCGTCGATGTAGCGAGCCGTGCAGGGAACTCCCATCCGGGCAGCCTCCGCCGTGCAGACCTCGACGAAGAGGCAGTCGGACTTTAACACATTCGCCTTGTTGCCGATGGTGAGGTGACGGCGGGATCCGGCGAGGGTGCAGGCATACCGGGCGATCCGCTCGCTCCCCCGCCGGGAGACGACCCGGACGGTGCAGGCCCGGTCCGGCTCCGTCCACTCGATGCCGGAGTAGAGCCCCTCGGTGTTCTCCCGCACGATGACGATATCGACACCTTCGCCCTGTATCGGGCGGACGTTCGCGTAGAGGTCGAGAGCATGGCGGATCTGGAGGAGGACGCTCCGGTAGCCGGGGTCGGGCGGCGTCGTGACGGCCCCAAAGAGGATGGCATCTGCTGACTCCAGATCGGCGATCGTCTCCTCTCCGCAGGCGCTCCCGGTCCGCTCCCAGAGCCCGTATCCCACCTCGACGTCGAAGAACTCGAAGTCCGGGCGTACGGCTGCGAGGATCTCGCGGGCGACCGGGACGACCTCATGCCCGATGCCGTCGCCTTCAACGACCGCTACCTTCGTCACCCTGTTCCCTCCATGCGGCCGTGATGCGCCAGACCGCCTCTGCAATGTCCCGGGACGACGCGCCCCAGTGGACCACCGCACCAAACCGGCCGTTCCAGCGCTCTATACCAGCCCGCTCGCTCCGGCAGCACCGGACGATGAAGGGCTCGCTCTCCACCGCTTCGAGCGGGCAGATGCTCTCCACCATAATCCCTTCGCCGTAACACTCCCGCACCAGGTCTCTTGCCGTCTGGCATCCCGCGACCCGGTCGCCCGCCCGGAGCGTGTCCGCGTCAAGGGTGCGGGGGAAGCCGGCCGCATGGCAGGGGTAGACGTCGGCTTCGATCTCCCGGATATCCCTGATATGGTGCTCGAAGATGACCTCGAGGTCTCCAAAGAGCCCGGTTTTCTCAAGGTCAAGAAGCGTGGCCGAGAGGTGGGGGCGGGGCGGAGTGATATCGTAGACATGGATGCGGAGGAAACCCGAGAGGTCCGGATCGAGCACGAACGTGGTCTGTTCGCCGTGGCCGGTGAATATCGTGCAGCGGTGTCCGGATCGCATCGCCGCCTCTACTAAGAATGTTCGATCCTGGACATTCACTCGATCCGGGTAGTGGTAGACATCGTCGCCGGTGGCGAGCACCCGGGTTGAGAGCACCCTGCGCATCAACCCGGTCCCGTCCGGGTCGGTCTCCACCTCGAGCACCTCCGTGCCGTCGGCGGTCTCCCGGACCAGGTAGCGCGAGAGGAAGTAGGCCCGGTTCCCGTACGGTGTGCTGGTCGCGGACCCGACATATTTGCAATGGGGAGGGAAGATCAACGGCACGACCTCCAGTAGGGAACCAGCCCTCCGGCCCGGAGGATGGCGACCATCTTCTCCGAGAGCGGGCGGGCGGGATAGCGCTCCCCGTCCACCTCCACCCACCCGGCATCGAGGTCGAATGCGACGCGAGCGCCGTCGGTGCAGGAGACCGCGGCCTCGATCACCGGGAGGCCGACGTTGACGGCGTTTCTAAAGAAGATGCGGGCGAATGACGGGGCGATGACCCCCACCACCCCGGCCTCCCGGAGGGCGACCACCGCCTGCTCCCGGGACGACCCGCACCCCATGTTTCTCCCGGCGATGATGATTGCGCCGGAAAGACGGCCGGCGAGCGTTGGGTCCAGGTCTTCGAAGGCGTGCTCCGCCCAGACCGAGCGGTCCTTTGTCCGGAGGTAGCGCCCGGCGATGATGATGTCGGTGTCGATGTCGTTGCCGAGACAGACGGCCGGTCCGGCTCCCTGCATTATACCCCCTCCGGCACGGCGATTACGCCGGCTATGGCGCTCGCGGCGGCAGTGGCAACCGACGAGAGGTAGATCTCACCGCCGACGCCCATCCGGTTCTTGAAATTCCGGTTGGCGGTGGAGAGGCAGACTTCGCCCTCCCCGAGCACGCCGGCATGCGCCCCAAGGCACGGCCCGCACCCGGGCGGCGCCACCATGCACCCCGCATCCACGATATCGGCGAGGACACCGGTGGCGATCGCCCGGGCAAGCACCGCCCGCGAGGCGGGGACGACCAGGGTGCGGACCGCAACCTTCCTCCCCCGGACGATGCGGGCAAACCGGGCAAGATCTTCGTAGCGGCCGTTCGTGCAGGTCCCGACGAAGACCTGATCGAGGTGCGTGCCCGCGACCTCCTCCGCCTCCCGGACGGTATCCACGCGATGCGGGACCGCGACGACGGGCACGATGTCGGCGAGGTCGATATCGACGGTTCGCTCGTAACGGCAGTCCTCCGGTGTCTGGGACGCCGCGGCAAGCCCGTAGTCCGCGAGGTGGCGGACGGTGACCGCATCGGCGTGGAACATCCCCGCCTTCGCCCCGGTCTCGACCGCCATGTTGCAGAGGGTCAGCCGTCCGTCCATGGAGATTCCTGCCGCCCCGTCGCCCACGAACTCCAGCGCCCGGTAGGTCGCTCCTTCCATCCCGAGCTCTGCGACGTAGGTGAGGGCGATGTCTTTTGGCTCCGCGGCGCCCGTAAGCCCGCCGGAGAACCTGACCGCGATCGTCTCCGGGACGCGGAACCACATGGCTCCCGACGCCCAGACCGCCGCCATATCCGTCGCTCCCACCCCGGTGGCAAACGCGCCGAAGGCGCCGAGGGTGCAGGCATGGGAGTCGGCACCCACGACGACCATCCCGGGCCGGACGACCCCTTCGCTCATCACCTGGTGGCAGATTCCCCCTCCGGCATCCGAGAGTTCTATCCCCGCGGACCGGGCATACCCGCGGAGCTCTGCCTGGAGCGTCGCCGTCGTCCCGGTGTTTGCCGGGACGATATGGTCGAAGATCAGGCGCAGGCGCTCGGGGTGGGGGAGCCGCCCCACGCCCATCTCGCGGAGTGCCTCCCGGACAAGAACGCCGGTCCCGTCGTGGGCAAAGGCGATATCGACCTCGCGGTCCACGTATTCCCCCGCCGGTGCGCCGAGGATCCGCTCGGAGAGCGTGCTCACGCACGCATCCCCTCCTTTGCCCGCCTGATGATCCCGCAGAGAATCTCGGGGGTGACGCTGCACTTCCCCTCGCTCTTCTGTTTGACCTGCTCAAGCACCCACCGTGCCTCCCCATCGGAGAGGTCGAACCCGTAGGCCTTCGCGACATGCTCAAGCGCCCGCTTCCCCGTATGCTTCCCGAGGACGAACCGCCGTTCGCCGCCCACCAGCTCCGGGGGGATATACTCGTAGGTCGAGGGGTCTCCAAGGATGGCGGCGATGTGGATCCCGCTCTCGTGGGCAAACGCGTTCTCGCCGACGATCGGCCGGGTACGCTCCGGGACCACGCCCGAGCACCGGGCGACCAGCCGCGAGATCTCCTGCAGGCGGGAGAGGTCGTAGCGGTCGACGCCGCCCTTCATCCGCAGGGCGACGAGCACCTGCTCGAGCGCCGCGTTCCCGGCACGCTCGCCGATGCCGTTGACGGTGGTGTGGAGCTGGAACGCCCCGGCGGCCGCGGCCGTGATGGTGTTGGCCGCCGCAAACCCGAGGTCGTTGTGGCAGTGGATGCAGAGCGGGAAGGGGGCAGCATCGAGGATCCGGGAGACAACCGCATGGACCTCAAGCGGCGTGAGGCACCCGACCGTATCCGCAAAACTGACGATATCAGCACCGCATTCGACGCCCCGGGTATACATCTCCACCAGAAACGCCGGGTCGGTCCGCGAGGCGTCCTCGGCAGCGAATCGCACCTGCAGGCCGTGGTCGGCGGCGAACTCCACCATGTCGAGGGCGGCGTCAAGCACCTCTTCACGGGGCTTGCGGTACTTGTGCCGGATGTGGAGGTCCGAGGTGGCGATGAAGATGCTGACCATATCCACGTCGCAGTCGAGCGCCGCCTCGACATCGGGCTGGAGCGCCCGTGCCAGGCAGCAGACCCGGGCGTCAAGGCCGCTGTGCGCGATGGCGGCGACACACTCCTTCTCTGCCGCCGATACCACCGGAAACCCGGCCTCGATCACCTCCACACCGATCTCGTCGAGCGATCGGGCGATCGCCGTCTTCTCATCACAGGTGAACGAGACGCCGGGAGTCTGCTCCCCGTCTCGCAGCGTTACATCACAGATCTCGATATGCCACGGTTTCATGGATTCCACCTTCAGGGCAAGTGCCTTCGATCACCACCGTCCGGGGCCCCCCTTGCGGGGGGACGAGGACGCGGCTAAGCGTCCCGACGTCGTCTGCGGCGCAGACGGCCGGATCGGCCCAGGCGATGTAGCGAAGGATATCAGGGACGGGGTGACCGCCGGTCATCCCCATCCGGGTGTTCGCGAGGACGATACAGAGGAGCGGGAGTTTGCGTTCGTAGACGTCGATGAGGGCGTTTAGCCCCGAGTGCAGGAGCGCGTAGTCACCGGTGAGCGCGACGCCGGTGCCGGTCGCCGCCACGGCGACCGACGAGCCGAGGCCGTAGGTGACGATGCCGATGCGGTAGGGTGGGTTCATCGCGAGGATCGCACACCCTGCGTCGCAGACGGCCCGCATTGAGCGCTCGCGGAGGATCTCAAACGCCGGGTGGAACGGGCAGTCCCGGCAGAACGTCCGGCAGTAGCCCCGGGAAGAGAACCGTTCCGGCTCCCCGGCGGGGTCGGGAGGGGCGAGGAGCCGGTGCTCTCTGAGGAAGGGGCGGCCGACCTCGCGGGTCAGGGCGAGCACGTCAGGGTCCGCCGGGGGCGGGTAGACGGTGACTGCACGGTGCTCGTCACCCGAGAACCGGTTCAACGGCGAGGACCGCGACCAGGCAAACATTGCCGCGGTCCGGCGGTCGCTCGCCAGCGCCCGTCCGGCCATCGTGAGTGCGGGGTCCGCAAGGCTTCCCTCCCGGTCGCTCCGGGGAGAGAGGGGTGGTTCCGGCACGTCCGCGTCCAGGAGGTCGGGCGTCACCCTGACGATGGCCACCCGCGAGAAGGTCTCCGAAGCCTCAAACGCTGCAACGATTGCCGGACCGATCGTCTCGCCGTCGGGTTCCAGCACCGGAACCCGGGCTATCTCGCCGTAGTAGCGGGAGTCCTGCGTGACGTCCGATGCGACCGGGCGCACGTCGTCGCCGACGACCACCACGACGCCTGCCCGGAGGCCCTGCGCAGTCGCATGCACGAGCGGGTCTGCACAGGCGTTGAGGCCGACGTGCTTGACCACGACCGCGGCCCTCCGCCCGGAGAGCGAGTCGCCGAGGGCGTACTCGAGCGCCACCTTCTCGTTTACGGTGATCGCGGCCCCGGCCGAGGCGGCAACCTCCGAGACCGGGTAGCCGGGGACGGCGTAGCAGCGGTCGGCAGACCGGAGGATGGCGAGAGCCAGCGCCTCAGTGCCCTTCATGTATCCCTCCCCGGCACCAGGTCGCACCCGGTGCATGCCGAACACATCGTCAGCGCCCGGCGGGGGTCGAGCCCTGCCTGCCGGAGGATACGCTCATGGGTCTCGCAGAGCGAGAGCAGCCGGTCGGCGGACGGTCGGGGCCGGTCGGCAAGAGACGCCGCCGGGGTGAGCGGACGGAGGACCGGGATGACCCCGATCGCTGCGAGATCGCCCATGACCCGCTCCAGGTCTCCATCGGTCTCCCCGAGGCCGACGATGACATTTGAGTAGACCCTGTCCCTCCCGAAGAGCGCCACGGAGGACTGCAACGCTTCCCAGACTGTTCTCCACGAGAGACCGGGGCACATCTCTGCAAAGAGCGCCTCCGTCGCCGCTTCGATGTTGAACTTCACCTCGACGACGCCGAGAGCGTGAAGCCGGGCCGGGGTTTCGGGGCGGGGGTAGATCGAGACCCCGATGGGAAGTGCTTGCTTGAATGGGCGGAGCGCCGCCACGACGTCGAGGACGTACGCCTCCTCCTCCTCGATCGAGGAGGCGACGCCGCTCGTGATCGCGATGGCGTCGATCCGGTCGGCCACGCTCCCGACCATCTCCACGATCTCGGCGACCCCCTTCCGCCGCCCGGGGAGACCCGGCACCTGGCAGTAGCGGCAGTGGAAGATACAGGTCCCGCTGACCGTGATATAGGCCTGGCGGGGGCAGTGGAGGGTAGCGGGCTCGAGACGACCGCTGATCTGCCGGTCGTCGATGATGAGGTCTACTTCGCCTCCTCCACGGTGAACGACCTCGATGGGACCTGTCCTGTCGATGCCGACCCGGACACGCCGGCCGCCGGTGGAGAAGAAGAGCGAGCCGGACGTTCCCGCCGAGGGGCCGGCAGCTGAACGGGATATATACGGGTCTGCAGGTTCGCCGGAGAGGCGAACCGAACCAGCCTCGAGCAGCCGGGCCTTCAGCCGACTCCATTCCATAACGCCAGCGCCTCCTCATACCGTGTGGCGAACGGGATCGCCGCCACCGCCCCGATCGCACCCCGGCCGTTCATGACGACCGAGAGCCGCCGGTCGGTGAGAGCGGCAAGGTCGCCCGCGGAGACCTCGCCCCGCTTTACACGCCGCCCAAACTCCTCAAGCGGGGCGGAATCAAACCCGCGCCAGACCGCCATCCCGGTCTCATCCGAGAGCGTATACTCCTCCAGGTAGTCGCGGTAGTGCCGGACCAGTCCGACGGGGTCGGAGGTGGCGAACTCGCACGCGATGGCGACGCAATTTTTGGTCCGGTAGGGAACGGGAAAGAGCTGGACGATGGTGTGGGAGAGGTAGCGGGAACGGTCGTCCTCGACGGCCCGTGCGATGTTGTGGGCCAGCGTCCAGGTGGCGCCCTCCTCAGGGGTATCGGTGTCGTCGACCGCGATGATCACCCGCTCGCGCCGGGGGAGCCAGATGGTCGACCCTGCGAGGCGCCCGCCCCCGGCAGGGTCGCTCTCGTAGCGGATGACGCCGCGGGCCTCGGCGCGGCAGATGGATGCCCCCACACCGCCGCCGCCGAGACCCCGGTAGGTGACGGCGATCTCCTCGCCTTCGACGGCGACACCGGCGATCCCCGCCGGAAAGACCGAGCCCTCGAGCGGGAGATCGGCGGTGCCGGTGCGGAGGAGGTAGCGGTTGGTCGCGCCCACGGTCCGGACGGAGCACACGAGCGGGCTCTGCGCATAGTGGCGCTTCACCCACATCGCCCCGCCGACGCAGTCGAAGAACTCGATGAGTTCTACATGCTCGCCGCTCTCGTCGGCCACCGCCACGATCTGTGGATACCGTATTGTGTAAGGATCAGAGAGTTTCTCCATAGAGACCTGCCGCTTCAACGCCCTTGTTCCCCCAGAGCAGGGCGCCGAGCGCCCCTATCCGGCCCTTCCGCCCGGTCGAGTCGATGAACCGGACACCCATCCGTGCGGCCTCCGCTTCCGCGTCATCGACCGTCAGAATTTCGGTTTTGACCCTTTTAAGGTAAGGAGACTCCTCGGCAAACGCAATCCCCCGGTAGACGGCGATGCCGGTATCGTTGCTGACCGCCCCCGACTCGACGAAGTCGCGGACGTACTCGAGGAGCGCGTCCACCTTTCCGGGGCGGACGGCGAAGTTTAAGGCGGACCCGACACAGTTGGTGGTCTTCTTCGGGACCGCCGGGTTCAACTGCACGAGGCGCATGTCCAGGTAATCGACCCCCGGGATCGTGCAGGCCTCGGCGCACTTGAGTGCGAGCACCCATGTGGCGCCTTCCTCGCGGGTGTCGGTGTCGTCGATCCCGATCGTCACCTTCTCATACAGCGGCGATACGATCCGGACCCGGCAGACGCGGGCGCCGCCGATCCGCAGATCCTCCTCGGACGGGTACTCGGCCCGGGTCACCCCCGGCGCCTGCGGCAGGCATGCGGCGACGCCGACGCCTGCTCCCGCGATCCCGGACCAGGTCGTCACGACTTCGTCCCCGACAACCTCGACACCCTCGAGCGCCTGCCCGCCGATCTCCTTACCGGCAGCCCCGAAGTTCGCCGGCGATACACCCAGGCGGGCGAGCATCGTCATCTTCGTGCCCTCTACGTGGCAGGACTGGATCGCACCTTTCGCCCGCACCCGGTTTGCCGCATCCCACTCGATGGTCCCCCGGGCCCTGCAATGCTCGCGGATCTCTGCGAGACCGGCGTTATGGTCGACCATGACGAGGTATTTCATCGAGAACAACGGCCCGAACCGGGCCCGGACTTCATCAGGCGTGAGCGTAATCATGATGTCACCGGAATTATCGTTAACAAAATTATCGTTGATAACGGTATTTAAGGGGATCGATCATGAGGGTTGGAACGGCGGGGACCGGGCTTTGGCGGGGGGGTGGCCGGTGAGGGAGGCTCATATACGTGCATGGGCTCCCCGCCGCAGGCGGCGGGTGGAAACGTGGGAGGTCAATCGGATTTTAATTCCGGACGGCTGGTCCATCGTGCCGTCGGTCGGTTGTCACTCACACCTTCGGTGCTCAAATTCCTGCCCTGCAGCCAGTCGTACTCACACATCGTTCTTGGGACATCGCTTACCCCGATGCACGGATTTCGTGGGGATATCGCCACGCACTGCCCCCGCCCTTGGGGCGGGGGAGGAGCGCGAAGCGCGGGTGGGGTGGGGCTGATGAGATGTGTGGATCAGAGCGAGATGGAGACAGGGGAGGGGGAGACCCCCTCCCCGTCAGCCCCACCCCCAATGGCGATAGCCACCACGGTCCACTGCATGAGGACATGCCCGATAAAAAGGGGCGCCCCAGGGACAAGCCGGGTCCGGCACCAGCCTCGTCAGGGTAAGGATGAAGATCAGAACAGGGTTTCAACAGAGCGCGCTATGAGCCGGAAGCTCATAGATAGATGACAAGTAACTGGTCAGGTCCTCTCTGACCCGATATTTAATTATGATGTTCTTTGAGGTTTCCTTTTTTGAAAATATGCCCAAAATACCGGCAGATCCTTATATAATGGGAGATAATTAGATATTGTGATGGTGAAC
>DASQ01000098.1 GCA_002503885.1 Methanoculleus marisnigri
CCCTTCCACAAGTTCCGGCAGAAGCTGAAGAGCAAGTGCGAGGGGTATGGTATCCGGTTCGATGACTCGCACTCCGAGGCATACACCTCGCAGGTGGACGCTCTCGCGCTCGACCCGATCCGAAAACCGCCCTATGGGAGGAAGCGGCGGATCAAGCGAGGACTGTACCGGAGTGCTCTGGGCACCCTGATCAACGCCGATGTCAACGGCGCTCTGAACCATTTACGAAAGGTAGCCGGTGATTCCGTGGTTCCACGGATAATCGGTAGGGGCCGCGTCAACCGGCCCGTGCGAATAAGGACGTCTTTTGAACCGTCAACCTTCGCACCGATTAAATTGCAGCCCTGTGCCCCACAAGGGCCCCCGCTGCAAGCCCCCGGTTTTAACCGGGGGTAGTTGACACAGGTTCCTGGCGCATGCATACACGATAGCCTTTGGGACGTTGACACGGCGGAGGCAGGCAGCGTCCAGGGGATCCCGTTCCCGCTGGATTCGCAGACGGCGGCGAAACAAACGTGAACCACTTATCTAATCGCCGGTGCAAGTACTCGCGAAAGAACATCGGAGCATTTGCATGAGCACACCATCACCAGACTCACCCGATTCCTGCGGCATGATCCTGCGGCCCGTGGGGAGCATTCGCAACGCTGTACAGGAACCCTTCCTCGTCGCGGGCAGGGATGGAATCTCAATGCGGGAAGGGCCCGACGCGAGCAGGGATCATGTCAAGAGCGTGAAAGAGGCTGTTTCGGAGATCGTCATCGACGAGAATCGCATCGCACTGCTTGACGGCATCGAGGAGTACTCCCACATCACGGTGCTGTACTGGGGACACAAAGTGCCGGAGGAGAGCCGGTCCGTCGACCGCGTGCACCCGATGGGCAGGACGGATATTCCAGAGAAGGGGATCTTCTCGACCTGCAGTCCCGCCCGTCCCAACCCCGTGCTCGCGACCGTCGCCAGACTGCACGCGCGACGGGGGAACGTTCTCGAGGTTACCGGACTCGACGCCGTCGACGGCAGCCCCGTCATCGATATCAAACCCTACGTCCCGACCCAGTACCCGAAAGGCGACGTGCGGATCCCCGCGTGGATGGACGGGCTCATGAACGAAGTGGGCGAGCGGCAGGCGTGAATCCTTCCTGAAGGAAGAAGGGAAAAAGGAATATTCTATCGCTTTTTTGCGACCGATCGTTCCAGCGCGGGCAGTTTGTCCTCGAACGCCACCCCGTATTTCCTCGCGAGGATGACCACCGCCGCCTCGACCCGGAGGTTGCCATCGAACTGGTCGGTGACGACCCGGTGGAGCTCGGCGACGACCTCCTGCGGCGGCTTCCCGGTTGCGGCGGTGATCCGCCCGATCAACTCTTCGTAGGGGCTCTCCGCCGCCGCGAGGACATCGGAGGTGGGCTTGAACCCGAGTGGTATCGAGACCTCCGCGACGTCGAAGAGCGGCCGGATGGCTCCCCCGTCTACCTCGATGAGGCCCTCCGACCTCGCCCGGTCCAGGAGCTGGTTCGCCTGCTCCTTATTCATCCACTTCCGGTCGATGGCGATGTAGAAGACGAACTCGCTCCTCTGCAGCCGTTCCTTGTGCATGTGTTTGAACGGTGCGGCAACCGCAATCTTGACGCTCACTCGCAGGCACCCTTGAGCATTCTTCGCAGGTCCATCGCATCCAGATCCCCGATCCGGCTCTCCTTGGCGACGTAGCACTCCGTCGCCGGCCCTTTGTCGACGATACGGAGAAAAAAGACGTTCTCCGAGACCGGCAGCCGTTTATCCGGGGTAAGAAGCGTCCTCTGCAGATCGACCCGGAAGTCCGCCACCTCGGTGACTTTCTCGGGGAGCGGTGCCAGGGCAGCGAGGTCCAGGAACTGGGTCCGCCCGTCCGCGACCTGGATCAGGGTCCGCTCCTTGACGAGGCCGTCGGCCCCCCGAACGGTCGTATGGGTGTCGTGCATCCTGACTATGCAGGCAAGGACCTCCCGGAACGGCCGGACGAGTTCGAAATCGAGGTCGATGGATTGGGGGAAACGATGGTATATCCTGCGCATCACTAGAATTGAGGTCTGCGGAACGTAAAAAGGATGTGATCCGCTGGAGACACAAAAGTTTTTGGCACACCTCTCCCTCCCTGCACCTGTATGACGGACCATCTTACACTCCTGCAGATGAACGACTCGCACGGGTATCTGGAACCGCACCAGGAACTCTTCTATGCCGGCGGCGGGCCCGGGTACCGGACGGCGGGGGGGTATGCCCGGATAAGTGCAATCTTTGAGGAGATCCGCGATGCGCAGCCGAATAGGGTGCTCGCATTTGACTGCGGCGACACCATCCACGGGACCTACCCTGCCGTCCAGTCGGAAGGCGAGGCGCTCGTTCCGGTCTTAAACGCCCTCGGGTTCGATGCCATGACCGCCCACTGGGAGTTCGCCTACGGCCCGGAGCAGTTCCGGAAGGTGGCCGGGAGGCTCGACTACCCGGTCCTTGCCGTCAACTGCTACGACGATGCGACCGGAAACCTCGTCTTTCCTCCCTATACGGTCTGCGAGACCGAGGGGCTGCAGGTGGGCGTCATCGGCATCGCCGCCACGATCGTCGACAAGGTGATGCCGAAGTCATTCTCGACGGGACTCAGGTTCTCTCTCGGAAACGCCGAACTCCCGGGACAGATCGCTCACCTTCGCGACGACGAGGGGGTGGATCTCGTCGTGGTGATATCGCACCTCGGCTTTCCCCAGGAGGTGAAACTCGCCCGGGAGGTGGACGGGATCGACGTCCTCCTCTCGGGGCACACCCACAACCGGCTTTTCGAACCTGCGGTCGTCAACGACACCGTCATCATCCAGTCCGGCTGCCACGGCTCCTTCATCGGGCGGCTCGACCTTACGGTCGAGAACCGGCGGGTGAAACACTTCGACCACGACCTCATCGTCGTCGGCGAGGAGATCCGGCCCGACCCGGGGGTCGAGGAGATGGTCGGGAAGGTCATGGACCCGCACCGCGAGCGTCTCTCCCGGGTCGTCGGGGAGACCCGGACAGGCCTCAACCGGAACACGGTCATCGAGGCCACGATGGACAACTTCCTCCTGCAGGCGCTCATCGACGCCACGGGCGCCCAGATGGCCTTCTCGAACGGCTGGCGCTACGGCGCTCCGGTGCCGCCGGGCCCCCTCACGGTAAACGACCTCTGGAACATCATCCCGGTCAACCCCCCGGTCTCGACGGTCGAGATTACGGGCCGGGAACTCCGGGCGATGATGGAGGAGAACCTGGAGCGGACCTTTGCACGGAACCCCTACGACCAGATGGGCGGCTACGTGAAGCGCTGTATGGGCGTCACCCTCTACTGCAAGATCGAGAACCCGCCCGGCCTGCGGATCCAGGAGTTCTTTGTGGGGGGGAGAAGGCTCGACCCGGACGCCGTCTACCATGCGGCGTTCGTCACCGGCCAGGGCGTGCCGCCGGCCTACGGTAAGAACCGGGAGAACCTCGATATCCGGGCGGTCGAGGCGCTCGAACGCTACCTGGTGCGAGGGCCTGTCAGCGCCGACCTCCGCGGGAGCGTGACGGCGATATGATGCCCTCTCTGCGGGTCGTCATCCACCTGGATGAGCGCGAGAAGGCGGCACTGGCGCTCAGGAACGCGAAGAACCTCGTCACGGATCTTGAGGGGGTCGAGATCGAGGTGGTGACCCACGCCGACGGGGTGGAGGGGCTCCGTACCGGCGGCCCGAACACTGACATCATGGACCTGCTCGTGGGCCAGGGGGTCCGGTTCCTTGTCTGCGAGCAGGCGCTCCGCTCCCGGAATTCACCCCCGGAGATCTTCCCCGACTACGTGTCGACCGTCCCGTCGGGCATCGTGGAGCTGGTTGTCAGGCAGGCGGAGGGCTGGTGCTACCTCCGGCCGTAAAAAAGAAGGGTATGTTATGCGAGCAGAACAGCGTTGACGACGCCGTCCTGGCCCGGTCTGCTGACGATCCGTGCGCGCCCGATATCGGTCTTGATGATAGCGCCCCTGGTCAGGAGGTTCCGCCTGACGTAGTTGGGGTTGGCGCTGTTTGCCTCGACCGTCTCGATCTTCGCCTTGTGGGTCTCGCCGGTTGCGGGGTTCGCGACCGTCGCGTAATCTACCCTGAGTGCCCGGACCTTCTGGTTGCCCCCAAAGGTGCGGACAATTTTCTTGCGTTCTTCACCGATGTGCGTCTCTGCCGGAGCTCTTCCGATCTCCGACCTCTTCTTGCCCTGGGAGGTGTGGTAGCGTCCACCCGATGGCTTCCTTACTGATCTTCCTTGCCACTGCATATGACCACCGAAAATACTCTGTTGAGGACGCGATACCCGTCGTGGGATAGCAATCTCTCGTTAAAGTGCTATAACTATTCGAGACCGGGATATTTAACCCTGCTGATCAGGCGAGGATCTCGTCCAGCAGATCCTCTAGCCCCTCTCCGATCTTCATGTTCGTCCGGAAGACCTGCATCCCCGGGTTGTAGCGGTGCATATCCTGCTCCATCCGGTCGAGGTTGGCGCCGACGAGTGGAGCGAGGTCGATCTTGTTGATGACGCCGATATTGCTGCTGCGAAACATCATCGGGTGCTTGTTCACCACATCGTCGCCTTCCGTCGAACTGACGATGACGATCCGTTTCTCGGCGCCCAGCCGGAAATCGGTCGGGCAGACCATGTTGCCGACGTTCTCGATGAAGAGGATGTCGATCTCATCGAGCGGCAGGTGTTCGATGGCATGCTCCACCAGGTGAGCGTCGAGGTGGCACTCCTTCCCGGTGTTCGCGTTGTAGGCCGGGACGTTGAGGGCGACGATCCGCTTGAAATCGTCGTCGCCATAGACATCCCCGGCGATGGCGCCGGCGCGGAGTCCCCGATCCTGAAGCAGCGGCACAATGCGCTCGATCAGGGCGGTCTTCCCGGACCCGATGGCGCCGAGGAGGTCGAATGCCCGGATGCCGTGGTCCTTGAGGAGGTTTGCGTTGGCGTCTGCGATGCGGTTGTTGACGTCGTAGATGTCCTTCTCCACGTGGACGTCGATATGGTGCATGGTATATACTGTGATCATGATCTGTTTATAGGTTAACCACCCAAACCATACGACAATGAGCGTTGAGCGCATCCTGTATCCCTGTTATTTTGACGTCACGCTACAGCGGCGGGAGGGGCGTCGCGTCCCGAGGAACCTTGGCGTGAAGTCGCCGGAACTCACTGCCATCGAGGCTGTCCTGAGGAAGATGAAGGTCCCGTACCGGGTGGAAGAGCACCACCACCCCGCCCGGTGGGCGGAGCGCCAAGGGCGGATCGTGGCGGAATGGGAAGGAAGCAAGGAAGACCTGATCCGGAAGGTTGCCGGCAGTCTTGCCGGCCGGAAGTGACGGTGATGTACGACCTGCACACCCACACCATCCTCTCCGACGGCGAACTCCTCCCGACGGAGCTGGTCCGTCGGGCTGCCGTGCTCGGTTACGACACCCTCGCCGTCACCGATCACGCGGACGCCTCCAACCTCGCGCACCTGGTGGAGGCGGTCGCTGAGGTCCGGGATTCGGCGCGGTGTTACGATGTGGGCCTGCTTGTCGGGGTGGAACTCACCCATGTTCCGCCGTCCCTGATCCCGGCATTTGCGCGCGACGCAAAACGGCTCGGTGCCGATATCGTTGTGGTCCACGGCGAGACGGTGATGGAGCCGGTCGCTCCCGGAACCAATCGCGCCGCCTGCACGTGCGAGTACGTGGACGTGCTCGCCCATCCGGGGCTCATAGCAGTCGAGGATGCCCGCGCAGCCGCGGAGCGCGGGATTGCGCTCGAGATCACCTCCCGGGGGGGGCATAACCGCACCAACGGCCATGTGGTACGGGTGGCGCGGGAGGCCGGCTGTCAGCTTGTGGTCGATTCCGATACGCATGCGCCGTCTGATCTGATGTCTAAGGGGGCACGGCGGGCGGTCGCGCTCGGCGCCGGGCTGACAGAGGCGGAATCCCGGGAAATTCTCTCTCTAGATATAAATCGGCTTCTGCAGAAGTGAGATGGGGTATTTATATTTTAGCAAAACGTTTTTATACTCTAATGGCCAATATATATGTGTTACTAAATACTTCCAACTATAGTATCCCCTAGAGGTTGCAGTTTGCGGTTAATCGGACGTTCTGTAAGTGCTTGCGGCAATCGTTTGTTAATCTTGCGATGTGATGCCGCACAGTTGCCCCGCCTCTACGGTGAGGCCGTGGATCGCCGGTTAAATCTCGTAGGGAAGGTAGTTGACATCTTTGGAAATATATCGTCTCCCTATGCCGTAGTCCTCTGCTACAATGGCTGTTCCGTGCAGGTTGGCGAGAAGATCTTTGCAAAATAGGTGAATAATCGATGGCAGAAGTAGAAAAATTAAAGCAGCTGCAGTTGCAGCGTGAGGCCCTTAAGAAGAGAGGGGAGCAGAAGGTCAAGGAGACGGAGAAGAAGCGCACCGAGGAGAGTGTTCAGTCCGTCTGTCCCGAGTGCGGCAGCCGCCAGCTCGTTCATGACTACGAGCGTGCCGAACTCGTCTGCCAGAACTGCGGTCTCGTCCTTGACGAGGAGTTCATCGACCGCGGCCCCGAGTGGCGTGCGTTCGACCACGACCAGCGCATGAAGCGCTCCCGTGTCGGTGCACCGATGACGTTCACGATCCACGACAAGGGTCTCTCGACGATGATCGACTGGAGGAACCGTGACTCCTACGGCCGTGCGATCTCGAGCAAGAACCGCGCCCAGCTCTACCGGCTTCGGAAGTGGCAGCGGCGTATCCGGGTCTCGAACGCGACCGAGCGGAACCTGGCGTTCGCGCTCTCGGAACTGGACCGGATGGCGTCTGCGCTTGGCCTGCCCCGAAACGTGCGCGAGACCGCGGCAGTGGTCTACCGCGACGCTGTGGACAAGAACCTGATCCGCGGCCGGAGTATCGAGGGTGTCGCGGCGGCGGCGCTGTATGCGGCATGCCGCCAGTGCAGCGTGCCCCGGACGCTCGATGAGATCGCAGAGGTATCCCGGGTATCGAGGAAAGAGATCGGGCGCACCTACCGGTTCATCTCCCGCGAGCTCGGATTAAAGCTCCTGCCGACGTCCCCGATCGATTACGTACCGCGCTTCTGCTCCGGCCTGAACCTGAAGGGTGAGGTCCAGAGCCGTGCGGTCGAGATCCTCCGGCAGGCCGGCGAGCGCGAACTTACGAGCGGCAGAGGCCCGACGGGCGTTGCTGCGGCCGCTATTTACATCTCCTCGATCCTCGGCGGAGAGCGGCGCACCCAGCGCGAGGTCGCCGAGGTTGCCGGCGTAACCGAGGTCACGATCAGGAACAGATATAAGGAACTGGCAGAAAAACTAGACATCGAGATCATACTCTGATCTCCTATCTTTGGGCTCGTAGATCAGGGGTAGATCGCTACGTTCGCAACGTAGAGGCCGCGGGTTCAAATCCCGCCGGGTCCACTGTTCTTCTTTCTTTTCGGAAATTAAGATCATATTGTGCGGCGTTACTGTTCTGAGTTCAGAAACAGTGTTATCTAGTAATTTACCCACGTTCAGGGCAGTATTTTTCAGATACTCGTGCGTTTCAGGCGATACCGTAGTGTGCACTCGTTTCCTAATCCGATGGATTACAGTTGGTTTCGTCTTTCCTCCTGTTTTCATTTCTTTTTTCCTCCTGTCCGGACATCCTTGGGATGGCTTAGTCTCTGCTTAGGCTGCCTTAAAGAGGTGGTAACCAAAAAGGGGGTGCAGAGGCCGCGCACCCACGTAGGGGGCTGAAGATGGCTGAGGCCTCTTTCCCCCCCGCAGCGTGGGACGTCGCCTCTAGGTCTAACCTACATTGTCCTAGTGAGGTCGTGCGCCCACTTCTTCAGAGTTCAATGGATACTATCAGGACTCAATATGAATAGTTTCTCATCCGATTGAGACAAAATTGACGACCACGATTTAGATGGAAGTCCGTATTCCGGGCAAATTCGTCCCACTCCCACCGACCTTCTTGAGTCTCAACTGCTCCAGCGAAATAGCTGGTTATATCCTCGCTTTTCAAGCCCTTCTCGAACAGAAGCAATACATCACGAGTCTCACTATCAGCAAGTGCCTGTAACTCCATAGCTGCCGACAAATTCACATTATGCTCCTCAGGTCCTTCGATAAAAAAGAAAATTATATGGATATGGCTAGATTCACGCAACCTAGTGCTTACACTGCAGTTTTTTTGATGTTGGGATACTTCTGGAGCATCAACTTTGGGTTGGTCAAGATCGAATGACATTCGTGCATTATATCTTTCAGAAATTAAGAAATCACGGAAGTTTATGAGAATTTTTATATTATCTTTCTTAAATGAGCCATAAATACCAATGTTTACGGCTCTTTTTAATTGCTCGTAGTATGCTGTTTTTGAAGAAATCTCCTTAAAGAAGTCCACAAAGGTACTCCGTATATAAGATTAAAAGAGTTACGGCCATTGAGGTCGCATATTTGTGACAGTTGTGCAACATATAAGTATAAATAAGTCATAGATCTATAACTTCACTTGGTGACGATATGGATCGCGCAAAGATCGAGGAATATCTAGCCGAAGTCCCTGCAGAAATCCGAAGTGCAGTGAAACCGCTAGATAACGATAAAGCTTGGGCAATCTATATTCTCCTACTAAAACGACAGCAAATGCGTTTTAGTGAAATCAAGAGCGAATTTAATGTTAAATCATCGGGAGACATTGACAGGTACTTGAAGACTCTTGTAAATGCAGGTCTAGTTTCAAAAGAAGCTAGAAAATTGAGCGAACTGGGAAACAGTGAGAAAGCCTATTACTCCCCGACTAATTTAGGTAAGTCTCTGCTGCACGGACTATTCCAGAACATACTACCACAAGCAAGATCAGCACCACAGGATCGGAATTTTTGGACAGAAGTACTAAACAGGGAGTATGTGGCATTTTATCCCGGTGAAACTGAGGATCGAGAATCAAACCTCTTGTATCGAGAATCCTCTATGGGGTACAAATCAAAGAGAATTACTGAACGGAAACAATTGGACTAGTCAACGGAGATGAAAAAGATGAAGTCTGAAAAAAAGGTTGAAGCAAAAAAGAATCGGGTAGTTGTCGAGAAGTTAGGGCAGAAAGTGCCACTCAATAAATACTACGAGTATTCACCGTCTGAGCCTAAGTTAAACCTTGCATATACAAAATATGTGAATGCGTTTACAGGAAATGTCTCAAACGAGGATGTTTTTATCGACTTTATAGAGTTACCTGGACGCAAAGTGGGCGGAGTACAGACAATAGACGGGTGCCGCCTCTATTTCACACACAATGCTGCAAAAACATTGTGCGACCTTCTCCATGAGATAGTCAAACAAATTGAATCAAATAGTGATGAGAAGGACAATCAAGGAAATGAACCGGAGGAAAACCAGGGAAGTGAAAGTGAGGAGGGTGGAAAAAATAACGAATAATGGTCACTAATGATTACCCGACATTCCGCACCAATTTTTTCATGAGTAGTAATTTTCGTACTCTCTCCCAAGCAATCTCAGTATCTTCCCTAACCTCCCGTAGCGATTAGNNNGGCCTTTCGATTCTAATAGGATTACAAAGATATTTCCGAAAAAAAGAGATTTATCACGGGATTGGTGGAACAATGCGCCTAACTTTTCCGGGAGTTTAGGGTGCAAGCCAAGATGGATCAGATCCCGATGGTGGTTGCCAAGCATGGGCGGAAGAGAGAGTAGTGTTTATCTGGTATGCGGTGTCTGCGGCACCTCAATTTCGTCATTTATAAATAGGGTACATGCAGACTGCGCGGTTGAGCGGATATGCGACGGCAAAGGCGCAGTAACAGAACCGAGCAGGATTACGGCAGGTGAACTCACTTTGGATGTGATAAACTTGCCGGCAGGTTTATACAAACAGATCGTGTATAATCATGTAAGATCAGATGAGTAAGAAGCCGACTGCAATCGATCTCTTTGCTGGCTGCGGGGGGTTGACCCTCGGTCTCAAGAGCGCGGGCTTTGAAGTTATCGCCGCGGTCGAACTCGACAAGCGAATCGCAAAAATATACCATGAAAATCATCCCGAGGTCGAGATGTACGCTGAAGACATTAAAAGCCTCGATCACAAAAAACTGATGGAACCGTTTGGTTTGGCGCGGGGAGATCTCGATCTCTTAGCCGGTTGTCCCCCGTGTCAGGGCTTTTCACGAATACGGAGATTGAACCAACCGAAAGTGAAACCCGACGATCGGAATGATCTAGTGAACAACTATGCCGACATAGTCGAAGCCCTTTACCCGAAAGCCGTGATGATGGAAAACGTCCCGGGTTTGGAAGAGGACGACAGGTTCAAGGCGTTCTGTAAAAGGCTGGAAGGCATGGACTACAAGATTAAGCATGGCGCCCTCCGGTTGGAAGAATACGGGGTTCCTCAACGGAGGAGGCGCTTGGTCTTGTTGGCAGTAAGAACTGGAAACGAGCCGGATATCGAAGCCATCGAGAAGACCCCTACTCCTACAGTAGAGGATACCATTGGCAATCTCCCAATGCCAGAAGAGAGCGACAATCCTCTTCATAAACTTATCATGAAATCGGGCGACGACGTGAAGCGGAGGATCGCGGCGGTGCCTAAAGACGGAGGCAGCAGGAAAGACTTACCGGACGACCTTGTATTGAATTGCCACAGGCACTCAAAAACTAAAGGATTTAGGGATGTCTACGGTAGAATGTCCTGGAAGAAGGTTTCTCCGACGATAACGGGCGGCTGCTTCAATCCGAGTAAAGGGCGATTTATTCATCCGGAACAGAACAGACCGATATCCATCTATGAGGCCTCGCTTCTTCAGACGTTTCCGGAAAACTATAAATTCGATCCGGACTACGGGTTGAGCCTGAATGCGGTGATGATCGGCAACGCGTTGCCTCCAAAGTTCGCTGAAGCGGCCTCGAAATACGTTATGAAACTTCTTTGAGATGACCGATGTTTTCGATAAGGAAAAGCGCAGCGAAATAATGTCCTCTGTGAGGAGCAAGAACACCAAACCGGAGATTATTGTTCGTAAACTTCTCCACTCGATGGGATACAGGTTCAGACTGTATCGGGAAGATCTTCCCGGAACACCCGATATCGCTTTGCCGAAGTACAAGATGGTCATCTTCGTTCACGGGTGTTTCTGGCACGGGCATGGGGGATGCCCCCGGGCGAAGCTTCCAAAAACAAATGTTGATTTCTGGAAAGAAAAGATTGAAAAGAATATCGGCAGAGACAGAGAAAATATCAAACGCCTGAATGCTCTCGGATGGAAACCGATAGTAATTTGGAGTTGCGAAGTAAAAAATCCGAATAAACTCAATGTATACGCCCACTCCTTTTTGACCAGAGTATATAAAGAAAGGCTCATTCGTTTTTGCCCACCCATGACCAAACTCCTCCTCATACGCATCGCGGTGAGGAGGAAGT
>DASQ01000002.1 GCA_002503885.1 Methanoculleus marisnigri
AGGGTGTTCTTTTTGGTTTTCCTTCGGGCCATACTGGGATTCTATTTGTCCATTCATATAATTGTACTTTATTTTGTAACCTAACCTCCCGTAGCGATTAGGCGCACGGGACCATCTATTCTCACGATAGTGGCTCCTTTCACCATTATTCGCTTCCTTTCTCCCTTTTATGTCCGGCTTACTGAGGCGTAATGTGCCTATAAAATTTAGGCACTGCGATCCGCTTGGCCTTTCGATTCTAATAGGATTACAGAGATATTTCCGAAAAAAAGAGATTTATCACGGGATTGGTGGAACCATGCGCCTAACTTTTCCGGGAGTTTAGGTATGACCCTCGCATGCATGAACAACTGCAGGTTGATCGGGAGGAGCAGGAGGCCATGAAAGCCCGGGTCAGGGAGATGATCGCGGCAAACACCACCTACGACGGGATCCGGGAGGGCCTCGAGGGTCTCGGGTTCCGGGCGAAGGAGGACAGGCCCGCCCTTGCCCTCTGGGAGAACTCCGGGCACGAACTCTTCGTGATGGTCCATATGGACCCAAAGACCGGCGTGTTGCGCGATTACGACGTGAAGACGTTCGAGGAGACGGAAGGGTTTGAGTAGTTGGGGCTCAGCCCGAACTCTTCCCCGTCGGATCCGCAAAGAGCGCGATGATGAAGACGAGCGCGTAAACCGGAAGCGCAAACGTCTCGAAGAAGGCAAAGAGTTCGACCCCGGTGAGCTCGCCCACGAGCGAGAAGAGCCGGAAGAGGAACATGACGAGGAATACGGCACCGACGGCGCCGAAGATTGGGCCCGGGAGGTTCAGCGGAAAGGCCAGGGCGCCGAAGAGGTCGCCGACGAGGAAGATAACGGAGATCAGGATGAGCAGACCTAGTACTCGCTGTCTTTTAACTCTATGAATTTCCTTTCCCGCCCTTCGCATCTCTCACGGCCTGCCTTCTGTGTGGGACCATATCCCGATCTGCACCATGGATTGCTTCACGCGAAACTACGAAATTTCAGTTCTGTTGAATAAGGCATGAATAGGGAGGCATTGACCCGGGACGAGGAATCACCCCGGGCATGCCCCTGCAAGTGGACCGTGGGGCTGACGGGGAGGGGGTCTCCCCCTCCCCTGTCTCTACTGCCTCATGGGATACCCGTACCCCCCACCCCCAGGGCGGGGGCAGTCATGGCGATACCCGGTGGAAAGCCGTGCTCCGGAGTACCCCCGGAGTGCGACCATAGCGCCCGCCCCCACACGCCAAAATTCCTAACATAAACTGACAAGATGCAGTAGTTCCGACCCGTGTGGTGCCGGGCAAGTTTCATCGCCGCCTCAACGCTCTCCGCCCCGGAGTTGGCGTAGTAGACCCGGTCGAGCCCGTCCGGGAAGAACCCGACCAGTTCTTCGGCGCACCGTACCGGGATCTCAGAGCAGAAATCCATGAACGCCCCATGTGAGAGGGAGTTCGCCTGCTCTTGAACGGCGGCGACGACGTTCGGGTGGTTCCAGCCTGTGTTCATCACGGCGATCCCGGCCGTGAAGTCAAGGTAGCGATTGCCGTCGACGTCCCAGAGGTTCACGCCGCTTGCCTTCTGCAGCACGAGGGGATACTCCCGCATGACCGACGGGGAGATGACCACCGCGTCCCGGCGGAGCACCCCGCGGGCTTTCTCGCCCGGGGGTTCGCTGTGCATCAGGGGCTCCATGCACCTACCCTGCCCCGGTCATACATAAAGCCCCCGTCGGACCGGATACCGCAACATTCATCTATCCCCCGGCAGTGAGATACTCCGGAGCTCCGTACCGTGAAATTCGCAACCCTCACCGCCTGTTTTGAGAGGCTCGAAGCGACATCGTCCCGGAACGAGATGACCACGCTTCTCGCCCGGCTGCTCGCCGCGGCATCGCCGGACGAGATCGGGACCGTCTGCTACTTTGTGCTCGGGGAGATCGGTCCCGGCTACAGCGACGTGAACCTGGGCATCGGGGACCGGACCACGGCGGCGGCGATCGCCCTTGCGGCCGGCACCGACCCTGCCCCGGTCGAAGCGGCGGCGCGGGAACTCGGCGACTACGGCGACGTCGCATTCCGGCTGATCGCGGCCCCCGCCACGGGGCCGCTCCCGGTCGCCGACGTCCACCGCGGCCTCGTGGAGATCGCCGGGGCATCCGGCCCGGGCTCGGTCGAAGCGAAGAAGAACGCCCTCGCGGCTCTTCTTATCGCCGCCACGCCCCCGGAGCGGCGCTACCTCTCGCGGCTTGCCGCGGGGGAGATGCGGCTCGGCGTCGGGGAGATGACCCTCCTCGATGCGCTGGCGGAGGCGTTCCTGGGGTCGAAGGCAGAGCGGCCGGCCCTCGAGCACGCATACAATATATCCTCCGATATCGGCCATGTGGCCCGGACGCTTGTCGAGGAGGGGCTCCCCGGGGTGCAGGCGATCGCCGTCACCCTCCACCGCCCCATCCGGCCGATGCTCACCCAGCGGGTCGCCCGGATATCGGAGATCCTCGAGCGGATCGGCTCTCCCGTCATCGCCGTCGAGGAGAAGTACGACGGCGAACGGATCCAGGCGCACAAGGACGGCGACGACGTCACCCTCTTTTCGCGGCGGCTGACCGACGTCACCGGCCAGTATCCCGATATCGTCCGGCACGTCCGGCGATGCGTCATGGCCGATACGGCGATCCTCGACGGGGAGGCGGTCGCGTTCGACGACGAGACCGGGACCTACCGGCCCTTCCAGACGCTGATGCGGCGGCGCCGGAAGCACCGGGTAGAGGAGGTCGCCGACGAGGTCCCGGCAACCTACCGGGTCTTCGACCTCCTCTATGCCGACGGCGAATCATACCTCTGCCGGAGTTACCCTGACCGGCGGGCGAGGCTCGAGGAGATCCTCGTCGGGGACGAGCACATTTCTCCCGCGGGCCGCATCGTAACGGGGGATGCCGACGGGATCACGGCGTTCTATCTCTCCTGCATCGAACGGGGGCTTGAAGGGATTGTCTGCAAGTCGTGTGCAGAGGACTCGTTCTACCGGGCGGGGGCGCGGGAGTGGCAGTGGATCAAGTGGAAGAGCGATTACGCCCCCGGGATCTCCGATACGCTCGATCTGGTCGTCGTCGGCGCCAGCGCCGGGCGGGGGAAGCGGGCCGGGACCTACGGCTCGGTCCTCTGTGCCGCCTATAACCGCGAGGAGGACCTCTTCCAGACGGTCTGCGGCATGGGAACGGGGTTTTCGGACGTTGACCTCTCGGACCTCCCCCGCCGGCTCGCCGGTGCGAGGGTGGACCGGCAGCCGGCGCGGGCGATGGTGAACCCGCAGGCGGCGCCTGATTTCTGGTTCGCGCCGCGCTATGTCGTGGAGGTGCTGGGCCTTGAGATCACCGAGAGCCCGGTCCACACCTGCAACTGGGACCCGGAGCGGCGGCGCGGCCTCGCCCTCCGGTTCCCGAGGTTCGTCCGGTGGCGGGACGAGAAGGGCCCTGAGGAGGCGACGACGACCGCCGAGATCGCGGCCATCTTCCGCCGCCGGCGGGGGGTGTAACGGTATGGAGCAGTACTCACGGTTGACCAACATCGAGGTCGCGGCGATCCTGTACGAGGTCGCCGACCTCCTCGAGATCAAGGGCGTCCGGTTCAAGCCGCAGGCATACCGGCGGGCGGCGCAGGCGATCGAGACCCTGCCGGAGGATGTCGGCATCATTGCAAAGGAAGGAGACCTCGATGAGATCCCCGGGGTCGGCAGGGGCATCGCCGGGAAGATCCAGGAGATCGTCGAGACCGGCAGCCTCGCGTATCTCTCCTCCTTACGCGAGGAGCTCCCGGAGGGCGTGCAGCACCTGACCGGGATCGAGGGGATCGGGCCGAAGAAGGCGATCGCCCTCTCCCGGGAACTCGGTATCCGGACCGTCGACGACCTGGAGGCGGCGGCGTTGGCCGGCCGGATCCGCGACCTCCCTGGATTCGGGGAGAAGACCGAAGCAAACATCCTCGCGAGCATCAAGGTGAGCCGGACGGCAAAAGAGCGCCGTCTCCTCGGCTACATCCTGCCCGTCGCCCGGGATATCGAGCGGCGGCTCGTGTCGCTCCCTTCGGTCGGGCAGGTGAGCCTCGCCGGATCGATACGCCGCAGGAAAGAGACGATCGGGGATGTCGACATCCTCGCGACCTCCTCGCGCCCTGAGGAGGTGATGGAGGTCTTTGCCACCCTCCCGGGGGTCTCGCGGGTCCTCGTCCGGGGGACGACGAAGACCTCGGTGGTGCTCGCGACCGGCATCCAGGTCGACCTCCGGGTGGTGGAGGACGTCCACTTCGGGGCCGCCCTCCAGTACTTCACCGGGTCAAAGGAGCACAACATCGCGCTCAGAAAACTCGCCATCGCGAGGAACTGGCGGTTGAACGAGTACGGGCTCGTGGACCTCGCAAGCGGCCGGGCGGTCGCCGGCGAGGACGAGGCGGGGGTCTACCGGGCCCTCGATCTCGCCTGGATCGAGCCGGAACTCCGGGAGGACCGCGGCGAGATCGAGGCCGCACGGGCCGGAACCCTGCCCGACCTCGTCGGCTACGACTCGATCCGGGGCGACCTCCACGTCCACACCCGCTGGAGCGAGGGCGCCCACTCCATCAAGGAGATGGCGGAAACGGCGCAGGCGCTCGGCTACGAGTACATCGCCATCTGCGACCACGCAGAGACCCTCCATATCGCCCACGGCCTCTCCCCCGAACGCCTGGCCGACCAGGTGCGCGAGATCGAGCGGATCAACCGGGCGGCTGAAGGCGGCTTCACCATTCTCTCCGGCACCGAGTGCAACATCGGCATGGACGGTGAGATCGATCTTCCCGACAGCGTTCTTGCCGACCTCGACGTGGTGGTCGCGAGCGTTCACTCCGGGTTCAAGCAGCCTGAGGGGGAGATGACGGAGCGGGTCATCACGGCGATGCAGAGCGAGCACGTCGATATCATCGGCCACCCGACGGGACGGATTCTTCTTGCGCGGGAGCCGTACCGGATCGATCTCGCCGCGGTCTTCGATGCCGCAGCAGCGCTCGGCACCCTGATGGAGATCAATGCGTTCCCGGGCAGACTGGACCTCTCCGACGTCAACGCCCGCTCGGCCCGCGAGCATAACGTCCGGTTCTCGCTCGGTTCGGACGCGCACAACCGGGAGAACCTCCGGTACATGGAGTTCGGGGTCGCGACCGCCCGGCGGGGATGGCTTACGCCGGACGATATCGTCAACACCCGCCCGCTTCCGGAGTTAACGGGGTTACTGAGGCCTTAGGGATTATCCGGTTGCCCGCTCCCGTGCGGCGCTGACGACATCCACGAGCTGGATCTCGAATATCAGGGGCTGCCCGGCCAGGGGGTGGTTCGCGTCCAGCGTCACGGTCGATTCCGAGACGTCGCTGACGACGACGACGGCCGCCCTGCCGTCCGGCTGCTGGACCTGGAGTTGCTGGCCCGGCTCGGGGTTGATCTCCTCGGGGAACTGCCCCCTGTCCACCGTAAGCGTCATATCCTCACTGCGTGGCCCGTATGCCTCTTCGGGCGGGATCACGGCGGTCTTCTTCTCGCCCGGTTCCATCCCGATCACGGCCTTCTCGAACCCCGGTATGATCTGCCCCCTGCCGATGGTGAACTCAATCGGTGCTTCTTCATCTGAGGTGTCAAAGACCGTGCCGTCTTCCAGCTTTCCGGTATAATGCACCTTGACGGTATCGCCTTCCTTTGCCTGTGCCATGCTGCTTCACCGGCGGGGTGGTGATCCCGGTTCATATTTATGTGTGCCGGCCGGGCCCGGGCTGCCGGTGTTTGGCGCGATCTCCCGGCATTCCGGGAGTTTGCAGGGGAGGGGAGGCGGTCCCCGGGCATGACTGCCTGCAAGTGGACCGTGGGGATATCGCCTCGCGGGGTGGGGCCGACGGGGAGTGCGAGCGTAGCGAGCTTGAGCACCGTTAGGTGCGAGGGGGTCTCCCCCTCCCCTGTCTCCATCTCACAAGTAGACGTGTAACCCCCACCTCGCCCGGCCTCCGGCCTCCTCATTCGCACCTGCGGTGCTCGAACTCCTGCCGTTCCGGCAGTCGTTCCCCGCCCCAGGGGGCGGGGGCAGTCATGGCGATAAGCGACGTTCCGGTAGGAACGGAACTTGAGCACCGGAGGTGCGTAGCCCAATGGAAAGCCGTGCCCCGGGTTGCAATCAATCGAGAATACCCGGATGGGATCTCAGATTATCAGTTGTTTCGTAGGGCACTACCCGGCTTTGTCACCTGCCGTTCTTCCGGACGGCGTGCAGGACTCCCATCACGCCCTTCACGTCATAGCCGGGCGTCCGGTCGATCTCAAAATCGTAACGCTCCCCGATGTAGTCGAGGAGCGCCCTGTTCACCGGCCCCCCGATCGGGGGCATGTGGAGTTCCATCTCGATGCGGCGCACTCCGTCGAGGTCCTGGGGCCGGATGGACCATTCCGCCCCCTCGCAGTCGCATTTCAGGAAGTCGCATCCTCCGGCCATGGCGGTGAACTCCCCCAGGGTATGGGTCGTCACGGTGACGGTCTCGCCCCCCCAGGCGATCTGCTCCGTGCCCCCGTCGCCGAGCGCCCCGCCGACCACCGTGACATTGGCGCCGTTCGTGCCGACGTTGTCCCGGAGAGCCTCCGTGAGGACGGGTTCGACGGCCAGCACACGCCGCGACCGCCGGGCGGCACGGATGCAGAAAGCGCCCACGTTCGCCCCGATATCGAGGACGATATCATCCGGCCGGATGTCGTCGAGGTGGTACTCACCTATGATGTAGACGGCGTCGGCCCCCCGAGGCATCCTCCTGAAGGTTACGCCGTCGTGGGTGGTGACCGGAGGCGGGCACGGTAATTCGCCGCCCGGCACCGGGACGTGTTTTCTGAACATGACTCCGGATAACGTTAGGATTCCGGCCTATTTGGGCGTTTCTCTCCCGTATTCCGGTGGCGCTTTCTCCCATCGGAGCCCTTGCGCTCCCCCGTCCTGCAGCGTCCGGAGGGCTCAGAATTCTGTCACGTTATTAACCTTTTTCGCCTTGTTCGTCCGGGAGTTGGATGGTCCGAATCCATATCCGGCACATATAGGTGGCTTTATGGGTTAAAAAACCACATAAATGATTTATTTGTCAATAAATATACTTATCAATGAGTGGGTACAGATGCTGTATGTAGTAAGTCTACAGAATCTTCAGAGGGGAGAACTGCGATGGCGTACATGGATGGAATAACCTGCATTTGCGATAACGGCCGGACGCTCGAGGACCACCGGCCTATCGTCGGCGACGATGTCATCTCCGGGATCTACCGCAAGGCGGCGAGTCTTCAGGGGAAGCGTGTCCTCCACGTGAACTCGACCTACCAGAGCGGTGGTGTAGCGGAGATGATCGTCTCGCTGGTTCCGCTCATGAACGACGTCGGGATCAAGACACAGTGGAACATCTTGAACGGCGACGGCGACTTCTTCGCCATCACCAAGAACTTCCATAACGCGCTCCAGGGGCAGGCTGTCGCGTTCTCGGACGAAGAGAAAGGCCTCTACGTCAGGACGAACGAGTCCTTCTCGAGGAGGATGGAGATCGACCAGGACCTGGTGGTCATCCACGACCCGCAGCCCCTGCCCCTGATCCGGTTCTACAACAAGACCCAGCCCTGGGTCTGGCGGTGCCACGTCGACCTCTCCAACCCGAACGCGGACCTCTGGGAGTTCCTCAAGGACTTTGTACTGGACTACGACCGGATGGTCATCTCGCACGAGGAGTACCGGCGCCGGGGGATGCCGATGGAGCAGTGGATCTGCCGGCCGGCGATCGACCCGCTCTCAGAGAAGAACCGCGACCTCTCCGAAGGCGAGATCGCAGGCCTTCTCGCGAAGTACGGCGTGCCGACCGACAAGCCGCTGATCACCCAGATCTCGCGGTTCGACAAGTGGAAGGACCCCGAAGGCGTCGTCGACGTCTTTGCCCGGGTGCGCGAGCACGTCGACTGCAGGCTGGTCCTCTGCGGGAGCATGGCTCCCGACGACCCCGAAGGCTGGGCAATCTACCGGGCGGTCGAAGAGAAGGCACGAGCCTTCATCGATGCCGGCGATGTCATCCTGATCACCGCCGAGGACCACCTGCTGGTCAACGCCCTGCAGCGGGCCTCCGCCGTCATCCTCCAGAAATCCCTCCGCGAGGGGTTCGGCCTGACGGTCACCGAAGGGCTCTGGAAGGGGCAGCCGGTCATCGCATCCCGCGTCGGGGGCATACCGCTCCAGATCGAGGACGGCGAGACCGGATTCCTCCTCGAGCCGACCGACACCGACGGGTTTGCCTGGAGGGTCCGGCAGGTGCTCGAGAACCCGGAGCTCGGCGAGCAGCTCGGGCGGGCCGGCAAAGAGCATGTCCGGCAGAACTTCCTGATCACCCGGCTCCTCACCGACTACCTGGATATGCTCAACGCAGAACTCGTGCCCCAGAACACCTAAAAAAGAGTATACGATCTCAATATGGCCATCGGCGGGTGGGACCGTGCACAGCGATCTCACGGCCGCCCCCCCCGGTTTTCCGGCAACGTTGGGCCTATGGACGCCCGGTTTTCCGGAGGAGGACGCTTCGGGTTGCCCCGTCACGTCCTCTGATGCAGGGCGGATTGGCACAGACGGCTGGCTGAGAACCCGGACAGGAGTTTGCAGCACACCTTCTTGTGAATATACTATTTTGTGAATATGCGGGTTACAGGGCAGATTTTCCTGGATATTTTTGATGGCGATGAGACTCCGGAAGTTTTAGAGATTGACCCATACCAGTTGACTCCACCACCCCCGGACGATGAAGAATACGCATCCGCCTATATAACCGTTTCTCCCGGCAGGGACCGGTGCCGCTACCCTGGGGAATCCCCCGCACCCCGGAGTTATCGTGAGGTACCCCGGCCTGCCGGCAGCCGGGGAGGTCAAGGTTTCTGAAAAAACGTTTTAGATGCGTGACGGTTCGGTTCCGCGGCCCTTCTGGCGCGGCTCAAGCCTTCCGGTGCAACGCACCGGCCCGATAAAAAAGGATCTCCGGGGCCGGCTGCAAGCAGAGCCGGCCTGTATTGCTCTTACCGTCCGTTCGGAGATCCGATGACCTCGATCGGCTGGGTCAGTCTGACTCTCGCGATGGTCTTTCCTTTCATCCCTTCGACGATCTGTTCGACGGCATCGGAGGGCACGTCGACGGTGGAGTAGGTCTCGTAGATGTTGATCGCACCGATGACGCTGCCGGGGATCCCGGTCTCGCCCGCGAGTGCGCCGACAATATCCTTCGGCCTGATCTGGTGCTCTCTCCCGAGCGGGATCCTGAGGAGAGCCAACCCCTGGGCCGGCCTGAGCTCCTGCGGCTGACCCTGGTTCCTGTCGACCGATCCGGCCCCGGCGAGTTCCAGTTTCAGGAGGGCAGCGGCAACATCGAGCGACGAGTAGTCGTCGGATACGATCCGCTCGATGAGCGTCGCATAGTGCTCGAGGCCGCCTTCGTCTATGACCTGCTGCACCCGCTTGATGAGTTTCCGGGTCCGGGTCTCTTCGACGTCTCCCTGTGTCGGGAGCGGGATGCGGGCGATCTTGATCTTGGTGTAGTCCTGGATCGTCCGGAGCTTGAAGTACTCTTTCGGGCCAACGAACGTGATAGCCCGTCCGGCGCGTCCGGCACGTGCCGTCCGGCCGATGCGGTGGATGTAGTAGTCGATATCCTGGGGGACATCGTAGTTGATGACCAGGTCGACGTCCTCGACGTCGATACCCCGTGCAGCGACATCGGTTGCGACGAGCATATCGATGTTTCCTGCACGGAACTTTGCCATCACCCGGTCCCGCAGGGTCTGCTTCATGTCCCCGTGGAGGCCTTCGGCGAAGTACCCCCGGGCCTGGAGGTGGGTGGTCAGGTCATCGACACCCCTCTTCGTGTTCGAGAAGATCAACGTCAGTTCCGGGTCGTACATGTCGAGCAGCCGGGTGAGGATCTCCATTCTGTCCCTGCTCCGTACCTCGAGGTAGAGCTGCTCGACCTGCGGGACGGTCACTTCCCGGCGTGCGACCGAGATGAACTCGGGGTCTTTCTGGAACCGCTTTGAGATCTCGAGGATGGGTCTCGGGAGCGTGGCCGAGAAGAGGACCGTCTGGCGGTTCCGCGGGGTCTCGTCGAGGATCTTCTCGATATCCTCCCGGAAGCCCATATCCAGCATCTGGTCCGCCTCATCGAGGACGACAAGCTTCACCCCGGCAAACGAGACGGTCCCGCGGTCGAGGTGGTCGAGCACCCGCCCGGGAGTCCCGACAACAACCTGGACCCCGCGCTGCAGCGCCCGGAGCTGCCGGTCGATCGGCTGGCCGCCGTAGATCGGGAGGATGTTGATGCCCCGGTGGTACTTCGCCAGGCGGGCGAACTCCTCAGCGGTCTGGATGGCGAGTTCCCGGGTGGGGGAGAGGACGAGGACCTGTGTCTCCCTGCTGTCGGGGTCGACACGCTCGATCGCCGGAACGCCGAACGCTGCTGTCTTTCCGGTCCCGGTCTGTGCCTGGCCGGTCACGTCGCGTCCTTCGAGTATCGCTGGTATTGTGCTTATCTGGATGGGCGTAGGCTCCTCAAAGCCCATTTCTTCTATCGCCCGAAGCGCCTTTTGCGAGATATTAAAATCCTTAAAGGTAATATTGTTCTCCATTCATTCATCTCTTGGTGCTGCTACTTCTTTATCTTGTGGGGGTGAAGGGGGCGGAGCGGGAAGACCCCACCCTTCAGGGTGGGGATGAAAGCGAAGCCGCCTCTGTTCTGCACTCAGGCACCCGCCAACGTATAACCGTTCTGCAGGTGAACCTACAGGGATGAATTGCCGGCATTCCCCCACGATGAGCGCCGAAAGCGTTGCGGAGGTCTACCGCCGGTACGCTGCCGCGCGGCCGGAGTACCGTGGGGTCCTCCTCCCCGGACTCCTGCCGCACGACGCCTGCGCGGCAGAACGCCGCAGGCCCGACCGCGTAACGGTCCTCTTCATTGCCGAGTCTCCGCCCTGGACCGCCGGCCGGCGCGAAGTTGCCGAACCTTCCGACTGCTTAAGCCCCGACTACCCCTACTTCTGGAACGACCGCTACGACGCGGTGTGCCGGCCCGGCGCCGCGCCGCTCTCCCGCGGGCTCGCGGAGAACCTCTTCATGCTGCTCGGCCTCGACGGGGGGTCGCGCCGGGAGAACCTCGACCTCTTCGCCAGGAACTTCTTCCTCGTCGACACGGTCAAGTGCGTCTTCCGGAAGAACCGGAAGGCAGCCATACCGGGCGACCTCGTCAGGATGAGCGCCCGGGAGATCCTCGGGCAGGAGATCGCCGGTCTCGCCCCCGGGTACATCGTCGCTCTCGGGAACACGGCGCTTGCCGGCCTATCCGAGATCGAGCCCTACGCGAGCGCCCTTTCCGGCGTCGGGAAGATCACGGAGATCCCGGGAGACCTGCGGGAGAGCCTCTTTCTGGAGAGCCGCCTCCTCTGCATGCCCTACCCGGGCGGGCGCAACCGGCGCTACCTCGATACGATCGAGTCGGGCTTTGAGCTCATCAGGGACCTTGCGGTATGACGGGTCCCCCGGAAAGCCCGTCTGCATCGCCGCCTACCCGGCGAGTTTCCTCTTTCCCTCTTTGTACAACTCTTCCTTCTGCTTACGGAGTTTCGCGGCCATCTCCTGCTCTTCGGGGCTTCCTTTATCTTCGATCTGGATCTTCTGCGCCGCTTCCTGTATGTCGCGGGGGCTTGAGTACCCGGATGGTTTCACCTTCTCCCTGTCCTCCCGGTACTCCTCCTCGATCTGTTGCCGGCGCATCTCTGCGGTGGACTGGCCGGCCTGCTCGGCCTCTGCCCCCACCGGGATCTCCTTGCCGCGGGCCTCGGCGACCTTCTTCAGCCGCACCTCGAGGACGCCGTTCTTGAAGGTGGCGTGTGCCTCCTCGCCCCGAACATCGGTGGGGAGGGAGACTGTCCGGGAGATCGCGCCGACCCTCCGCTCCCGTACGTGATATCCGGCCTGCTCCTCCTCTTTCATCTCCTCCCGCCGTGCGGTGATCCGCAGCGTCCTCGGGTCGATGAGCCGGACCGATATGCCCTGCGTCTCAACGCCGGGGAGGTCGGCAACGACCACGACATCTGCGTCGTGTTCCATGACGTCGACCACCGCTCCGGTGCCGCCGCCGGGCAGGGGCACCTGCTGTGCGGCTCCCGAGAGGCGCTCCATCACCTCACCAAACTGCTTCTGCATACTTCCAAGCATCTCGTCGAATTCGCTCCAGAACTCACTTGACGATCTTCTCCATGCCATGGTTAACTCCTTCCTGCCTCACTGTTCTGCAGTATCGGCAGGCTCTCAGGGTGTGGGCACTTCATATCTGTTCCTGTGCGGGTTCCCCCTGTTGGAATGACGGCGGTTTGGGGGGTTGCTCCGGGGCTCCCGGCCGCCCCCATGGTTACCTATAGGGAGAGTCTCCAGTGGGCGGTGCTATGAACCCCCAGACCGTAGAAACGGTGCCCCGGGAACGCTCAGGATCCCTGCCTGCCCTCGGGGTAATGACCGTCATCCCTCTGGAGAACCTGAGGATACACACCTACGAGGCGCCCGAGGCGGCGGTCTTCGTCAACTCCCATATCCTCGAGACGGAGCACGGGCTGATCGTCATCGACACGCAGTTTCTCCGTCCTCACGCAGAAGACTTCCGCAGGTATGCCGATAGCCTGGGTAAACCGATCGACCGCGTCATCATCACGCACAGCCATCCGGACCACTGGTTCGGCTGCGAGTATTTCAGGGACGCCCCCATCTACGCTCTCGCCGAGGTCGCGGACCTGATCCGGGGGGCGGGGAGGCCATGATCCAGGCATACGCACCAGCCTTCGGCGACGCGATCACGGAGACGGTGGTGGTGCCTGACCGGACCATCCGGCCCGGGACCGAGACCCTCGACGGCGTGACGCTTGCGTACGAGAAGGCCGACGCGGCCGAGGCCGGCGTCAACCTCGTCATCGAGCTCCCCGAGAACCGCGTGCTCATCGCCCAGGACCTCGTCTACAACCGGGTCCATGTCTTCCTGCAGCAGAAGGAGATGGGCCCGTGGCTCGCCCATCTCCGCCGGTTCCAGGAGAAGGAGTACGACTTCGTCCTTTCGGGGCACGGGCTGCCGGCGAACATGCAGGCGCTCGCAGATATGGCGGGGTATCTTGAGGACGCCAGGTCCGCACTCGCGGCGAGCAGTGATGTCCCGACCCTGAAACAGCACCTGGTCGGGAAGTATCCGCTCTACCGGGGCGAGATGCTGCTGGACATCAGCGGGAGGTACCTCTACGGGACGTGAGGGATCCCGGCGAGGTGCTACCTTCGGCGGGCTACGGCCGTGGCGGTGCAGATCCGGCTGTTATTCTTCTTCCTGGATCATCGCCTCGACCGCATCTACCAGAGGCCCGAGGTTGGTCTGGATGATGTCCCAGAGAATCGTCGGTTTCACCGAATAATAGGAGTGGACGCTGATATCCCGGAGCCCGGCAATCTTTCGCCATTCAATCTCCGGGTGGCGGGCGGTGACGCTGGCGGGATCTGTTTTACGGCTTCCCCGATGGTGATAAACCTGAGCACGACGGCATCGCGGCACATTGGGTCGCCCGCAAACTCCTCAAACGTTCGGCCCCCTGCATAGGAGCGGATGGAGGCAACGGCCTCCCGGATATCCTCGAGGTAGAGGAGGACGTCCCTAGGCATAGACGACCTCGTCAAGGACAGCGCCCCGGATCCGGGGCTTTAAGGTATCGGCAATGACGAGATCCGTCCTTCGCCCCAGGAGGTCTTCGAGGTAGAACTTGAGGTCCATGAAGTGGTCAAAGGTCTCCTCCCCTTCCTGGAACTCCACCAGAATATCGATGTCGCTTGCCGCGGTGGCTTCGTTCCGGACCACAGACCCAAAGACGCCGATACGGGCCACGCCGTAGCGTTCCTGGATGGTGCGAAGGTTCTGCCGGATCTGGGCGAGGGGGTTCATCGTTACTTCTGGGTGATACATCCATCCTCTTATATTCTCCGGAACCCGGTCACCACTCCGCCCTCAGACCGGGGCGCCGGGCCGCTTCAGCACGTAGATGGCTGTCCCCTCCTCGAACCCCTCGCCGCCGCGGGCCTCGCCGGCAGAGACGAACCCGTTCTTCTCGAGCACCCGGATGGATGCGACGAGGTCCGGGTAGGTCGTCGCCACGATCTGCCGGACACCGGGGAGGGAGAAGACTGCGGGGACGAGGTGGCGGACCGCCTCGGTTGCATAGCCCCGGCGCTGGAACTCCTCGATCACCGAGTAGCCGATGAGGACCGTGCCGGGAACCGGCGACGAGGTGATCCCCCCGCTGCCGACGAGGACCCGTTCCCCTTCTTCCGGATCGTCGCGCACCCAGTACCAGGTGATGAAGAGGGGATCGGCGTTCTCCGCGGTCACTCAGGATAGTTCTAACAGAGGGTTCTTACTCGTTGCGGATCTCGATCTGTGGGGATACCCGCCACGGTCCTGCATCAAGCCTCATCGGCCGGCAGGACCGCCGATATGCTCCCCGACAAACGCCACCGCCTCCCCCGATAGGGTATACCGGACGTCTCCCCCAATCTTTTCCTGGAGCACGATGCCGTCGGCCTTCAGCCGCCGCATGTGCCACGAGACCGACGAGGCGGTGATCCCGAGCCGTTCGGCAAGTTCCCGCCGCGACGCCCCGGGGCTCTCCAGCAGGATGGCGAGGATCTCCCGGGTGTTCGGGTTTTTGAGGTGGATGAGCACCTTCGCTTCGAGCGCCGAGTACTTCCGCCGGTTCTCGAAGTATCCCGTCCGGCCCTCGACCGCGGCGGCGGCGATCATCCCGAACTCCTGCAGTTTCCCGAGGTGGTACCGTAAGGTTCCCCGGTTTACCCCGAGGTCCTGAGCGAGAGTGCCGAGACGGATCCCGGGGTGGGCGTGAATGTGGTCGTAGATCGCCGTCCGGGTCTCGTGTTCGAGTGCGGCGCGTTTTGCAATCCGGCGGTAGCCGAAGAAGAGCCAGACGTTTAAGAGAAACAGGACGTTGACGACGATCAGAAGCTCGGGGGAAGTTCCGATGAGCAGGCTGGTTATCAGCACCTGGGGCGGGACCTGCCACCACTCGATGGGCGTCAGTTCCTGGGGCGGGCCGTCGGGTATGTGGTCGCCGGCCGGCATGACCGTGTACCCGGTGGCGGCCGCAGAGACGGGAAGAGCGGCGAGAAGGATGATGATCAGGAGAGCGGCCAGCCACCATCGCATGCTACAGGAATTGCGGTGCGGGCTCTTGACCTTTGCGCTTTGCCGGTGACCATCACCCCCCGGCTACGGGGAAACCGGGGCCTGTGGATAGACAGCCGGCACAGAAACCGTATATAATTTCGTGTCCCAGATTCCACCATGATGGATCCGGAGGAACAGGCGCCCGCGCCGGTGCCGCGTCCCGGGCGACGACGCATCGTCGGCACCGCGGCCGGCATCGGACTCCTTGCCGGGGCAGCCTTCCTCGGGATGGTGGAGGTGCTCTCCCGCTGCTGGAGCGATCCGTCCGCCTACAACCAGGGTTTCCTGGGGTTCGGGATCACGCATGTATACGTCTCGATCCTGCTGATCATCTTCTTCGCGGGGTTCTTCTCGGCGTACGCGAACGGCATCGCCACTCGAAGCACCCGGATCCTCTCCGCCGTCCTCGCCGGCGCAGTCGCCGCAATCACCGCCCGGACGCTGCTGTTTGTGGGCGATCCCGCCTACCTCGTCGGGTCGCTCATCGCGACCCGGGGGCAGTTCCTCCTCCTCGTGGGCGGCGCGATGCTGGTCGCCGGGATCGGGGGGCTGGTCGCGTCGTTCCTCGATCCGGAGCGGCCGAATGGGCGCCGGGAACTCCTCCCGCTTGCGGTGGTCGCCGTCGTGTTCATCGCCGTCCCGCCGCTCGTTGCGGTGATCGGCATCGCTGCGGGCGCCATCCCCGCCGCGCCCTACTCCGGCGGCGCACCCGCACCGGAGACCGACGTCCTGATCCTCAGGGTCTCCGCCGCAGGCGATATCGAGTGGGAGGCGCGGGTGGATCTCGCCGCCTACGACCGGCCCGACGTCCTGGCCGAGTGCCCGGGCGGTTACGCTCTCGCGGTCACGGAGTACGGCCGGGAGGGGAACACGGTGCATATCCTCACCTACGACGAAGACGGGGACTCCCGCGACCGGCTGGCGTTCGAGACCGGATTCGGCCGCGTGACCGCGCTCGTCCCGGCACCCGGCGGCGGGTTCCTGGCGGTCACGGAGACCCCGGAGGTCGTCCGCGTCGATGCCGGGGGCAGGCAGGTCTGGATACAGTCCTTTGTCGAAGAGAACCACGGGATGGCACCCGTCTCCCTGCTCGCTCATACAGACGGACGATACATCGCGGCGTGGGAGGACCAGGTCGCCTGCTTTTGCGACGATGGTACGCGGCTCTGGCAGGTCTCGCTCGACGCCGCGGGGGGTCTCGGGTACCACCCGATCTACCCGGCTCCTGATGGTGGCGTGCTCGTCTTTGTAGAGGGGCGAAACGTCTTTGTCGGCGACCATTTCGAGGTGTATCTCCAGGCCGTCCGCCTGGATGAGAACGGCACCGTCCTCTGGAAGCGGGATTTCGGAAGCGTTGGGCTCGACGAACTCCTGGGCGCCCGGGAGACGGCGCCGGGACGGTTCAGCGTCCTCTACCGGTCGACGACCTTCCCCGAGAATGTCTGGGGCGGCGTTGAAAGGGCAAACCAGGGCTACCTCTTCATGCTCGACGAAAGCGGCGAGATGACGGATTACCATGCCGTCGAAGACGACGGGGGGGTCGTGGTCGCGTCGTCGGGCGGGTACCTCTCGTTCACTCCCGCCGATGCGGGCGTCACGCTCGCCGGCAGGGATGCCGCGGGCAACGAGGTCTGGCGGCAGGAGCAGCCGATCGGTATCGATCTCTACTCGCTCCGTGGCATCGGCACGGCGGACGGCGGCTATCTCATCGCCGGGAGCACGATCGCATGAAGACACGGTGGCTTGCGTTCGGCATCGTCATCGTGGTGGCGTTCGTTCTCTGGCGTGCCTCTTACGTCCCGCCCGGCTACGAAACGATAGACTACGAGACCGTCCCGGTCCTCCCGACGGAGCGGTACAACCCCCCGCTCCTCGAGATCTGGGAGGTGATGGTGGACGAGATTCCGTTCGATAACCGGACGGCGAGGGGACCGGGGCTCATTATGAGTTTCGACGCAAACGGGTCGTTCACCTCGATCCAGTTCCACTTCTTCGCCGATATGGAGGGGGATCCCTGGGTCCACTCCGCCTTCGTCCTCAGAAACGGGAGCGCCTACCTTTCGTCCCAGCGGCTCGATTACCGCCCTCCCCGCGCGCACCCGCTTGAAGTGCTCGCCGCCGTCGACAGCATCCCGTTTAACGAGATCTCCTACGGCGAGAGGGGGATGAACCTCGCGGTCTTTTACCACGAGGAGAACCGGTCCTACGACGACACCTACAAAAACATCTACGCTACCCTCGACGGCACGCTCCGCCCCTTAACGGAGATCTCCTTTGCCACCCCGGAGGTCTGGCACACCATCGAGATCTACCCGATCCAGGAGCCGGTGGTCATCATGCTGGACGGCGAGCCGCAGGATGAGAACCGAACGGCAACCCGCATCGACGAGGACCCCCGGGCGCTGGTTGTCTTTGCCCCGCGGGAGATCGGGATGGCGGAGAGGGTCGTGTACGCGTGATGCGACGTTCCGGAGGAACGGAGCTTGAGCACCGCCAGGTGCGAGTAATGACTGCTGTCCTGGCAGGAGTTTGAGCGTCGAAGGTGCGACGAAGACGGACGGCACAGAAAAGATATAAATCCCTCTCCCCCATCGCTCATTTAAGGAGTCGAGCAATGAGACGAAACCTTCCGGCTATCCTTTGCATTCTCGCACTGATCTCGGCGGCAGCCCCGGCGACGGCCGGAGATACGACGGTCGAGACGTCGACATTCCTCTCCGTCATCTCCCCGGAGCAGTACGCTACGATCCGGAGCGATCTCATCCCGCCCCGCGCCGAGGTCGTCGGCAGGGCCGGGGCTTCGCGCGGGATACGGGACGTGGTGGTCGAAAGCAGCGTCGGGAAGGTCTCGTGCGGGAACGGAACCGAGTTTGCCTGCTCCGTCCCGGTCGCGGAGGGGAACGAGACGATCGCCGTGACCCTGATCGATAACCTGGGGAAGACTACTGATGCGGTGCTGCACGTCTACGTCAACGTCGACATCCCCCCACCGCCGTGGATCTACGTGATCGGGACGGTGAGGGACGCCGACGGCCGTCCGGTCCCGGGCGCAACGGTGCGGTTCGAGTCCGTCCTCCCGCTCGCCAGCGGTCCCCATCCCGTGACGACCGGGACCGCCGACGACGGCGGTTACCTGATAGCGAACGCGTTCGGCTACGGGCAGAACATATCGGTCGAGAAGGAGGGCTATCAGCCCCTGCACCGCGAGGTCTCCTTTGAGAATACCACCAACAGGCTCGACCTGGAGTTGGAGCCGCAGGGCCCGGCCGTGCCCGGTTTCTCCGCCTGGATGAGCGTGCTTGCGCTCTCGGGAGGGCTGCTGGCCGCCCGTGCGGTGAGGGGGCGGAAGGGGTGAAAGCCGATCCCATGCAACATGTACGAACCCTCCTCTGCATCCTCCTGCTCTCCAGTCTGTTTGTCCTCCCCGCGGCGGCTGCCGAGACCCCCCGCCCGGCCGAGAGCCAGGTGGAGGCGCCCGTCGACCGGATCGAGATCGACGACGCGGTGAAGCAGGCGACGCCCTACTATGTCATGCTCGTCGGGACCGACGATGAGCGGGAGAACCTGCTCGGCTACATCGACCGCTCCCCTCGCTCCGCCGAAGAGAAGGAGGCGATGAAGGAATCCCTGCAAGCGATCTGGCGGAAATACCCGGTGGTGCACGAGACCGAGGGTGCGGTTACCCGGATCGCGTTCGCCCCGGCGGCGGGCGCGAGCCCGGTCCTGACCGACGAGGAGAACGCCCGGCTTGCCGGGATTGCCCGGGCCATGGCGGAGGTGTATGCCGCCACGCCCACGGGCACGATGACCACCTGGTACGACCTCTCCATCTGGCTGATCAAGACGGACGGGCAGGGGAACGAGGCCTGGAACCGGACCTACCCCGCCGGGGATACTGCGGACGTCGCGTCGGTGCTCCAGACGAACGACGGAGGGTACCTGATCGCCGCGAACACAGGGTTCCGGGACGCCCTGCTGATCAAAACGGACGGCGACGGCAACGAGGTCTGGAGGAAGACTTACGGCGGGCCTGACCGGGACAGCGCGCTCGATATGATCGAGACCGATGATGGGAACTACGTCGTCGTCGGGAGCACCGGCTGGACACCGGAGAAGGGTACGGGCGGCACCTGGATCTTCAAGGTCGCGCCGGACGGACGACAGATCTGGAGCCGGACGTTCTCGGTGGAAGGAGAATTCCTGGTCTTCTCATCGGTCGACCGGACCGGTGACGGCGGGTTCATCCTCGGCGGGAAGAGGACCACAGGAGATACCGAAACCGACAATGCCTGGCTGGTCAGGCTCGACCGGGATGGGTTCGAGGAGTGGAACCGGTTCGTCGGGGGCAACGGTTCCGGGATCGTGGACAGCGTCATATCGACCCCGATCGACGGAGGCTACCTGGCCGCGGTGAGGAACCCCTGGGAAGCGGAACGTTCCGGGATCGTGCCGATCCGGGTGATCAAGACCGATCCTTCGGGTGAGGTCATCTGGACGAAGACGCTCGATGAGATGGACGGCGGCACCAGTGCGGTCCTTCTCGCAGTGCCCGGCGGAGGTGCCGTCGGCTATCTTCTCGCCTGCGGGGCCGTCCTCCCCGACCCCTGCCTCACTAAGATCGGCGGGACCGGAAGCATCGTCTGGACCGTGACGCCGGAGGTTCCCGGCGGCGTCCTTCTGGTCACGTCGGCCGCTGCACCGTCTCCGGGGGAGTACGCACTTACCGGCACGGTCTACGCCGGCGGGCTGCATGATGGGTGGCTGGTGCTCCTGGACCATACCGGAAACGTCACCTCCACGCACCCGTTCGGCGGAGACGCGATCGACGACATCTCGGCTCTCGCGGCGACGGACGACGGCGGCTACGTCCTTGCCGGCACCACCCGGTCGTTCGGGGAGACCGGGCGGACGGCGGCGCCCGGCCGTGCACCGGGGTTCGGGGCGCTCGCGGCGATGGTCGCCTGCGGTATCGGGCTCCTCTGCTGCGGGGGGAAGCGGGAGTGAAGGCCGGGCCGCTTGCCGCCGCGAGTGCGGTCTTCTTCTTTCTCTGGGCGGTCATGCCGGTGACGCTCGCATCTCATGGCGCCGTCAGTTCCTGGAGCGTTATATTCCTGCTGTCCGTCATCTCACTGGCCGGGTCGGTTCAGTTCCTGCGGACGATGCGGCGTGAGTCGCCCCGGTGGTACCGGGGCATCCCGTTTGCAGCCGTCTGTACTGCTCTTGCGCTCTGGACAGGGGTCGTGGCGTGGGCTGCACCTTACCATCTCGCGGACCGCGCCTTCCAGCTCATGTTCCTCCTCCCCCCGGCCGCGGCACTACTCCTCTCCTCCTTCTCGGACGGCTGCCGGGGCAATCCACCTCTTCCACCCGATCGCCGAGCTGGAGACCGGGTTCGACCACGCGTTCCTGGTCGGGATCCTGTTCATCGTCGGGATGATCGTTCTGACGGTGCAGCTCCGGGAGAGTGACGTGAGGGAGGAGGCGAGAGAGTGACCGGGGCTTACCCCCGCCCCCTCCCCCAGCCGCACGAGAAGTGCGCGATAAACCCGTTCTGCCCCGACGCCAGCACCTCGTCGGGCGTGCCCTCGATGACGACCCTGCCCTCTTCCATGACGCAGACCTTATCACCGAGCTCGAGGGCGTCGCTGAGCGCGTGGGTGACGAGGATGCAGGGGATGCCGGCGGCCCGGATGGTTTCGCGGAGTTCGCGGCGCATCTGGGCCTGGGCGCGGACGTCGATCGCGGCGAGCGGCTCGTCCAGGAGGAGAAGGCCGGGTTTCACCGCAAGCGCCCGGGCGAGAGCCACCCTCTGGCGCTGCCCGCCGGAGAGGCGGCCGACGTTGACGTCCGCGAGGTCGGAGAGGTGTATGCGCTCGAGTTCGCCAGCGACGCGAGCGGCGATCTCGCCGGCCGGAACCTTCCGGCACCGGAGGCCGAAGGCGACGTTCTCGAAGACCGAGAGGTGCGGGAAGAGCGCGTAGGACTGGAAGAGGTGGCCGATGTTCCGGCTCTCGACAGGCACGTCGACCCTCAGGCGGTCGGAGTAGAGCACCCGGCCCGCAAGGGCGATCTCGCCGCGGTCCGGGGCGAGCAGCCCTGAAGCCAGGTTGAGCACGGTCGATTTGCCTGCGCCGTTCTCCCCGATGAGGGCGAGGGTCTCCCCCGGTCCGACCGAGAGGGAGACGTCGAGTTTAAAGTCCCGCAACTGTTTTACGGCACGCATGGAAAGCATCAGGTGGCCCTCCGGGTGGTGTATTTGACCGCGAGGATCACGGAAAACGAGATGACCACGAGGACGATCGCGATGCTGATCGCGTCGTTGAGGTCTCCCTGCATCGTCGTGTAGATCGCAAGCGGCATCGTCTGCGTCCGGCCCTGGAAGTTCCCGGCGAACATGATCGTCGCGCCGAACTCCCCGAGCGCCCGGGCGAACGAGAGGATCGCCCCCGACACGAGCCCGCCCCGTGCGATGGGGATGGAGACGCGGAGGAGGACGGCGAGCCTCGACGCCCCGAGCGTCCGGGCTGCATCCTCATACAGCGGGTCGACCGCTTCGAAACTCGCCCGGGCCTGCCGGATGTAGAATGGGGAGGCGACGAAGACCTGCGCGAGGATGACCGCGACCGTCGTGAACGCGACGGAGATACCAAACCCGTCGAGGAACTCCCCGACGACGCCCCGGCGGCCGAAGGCCATCAACAGCGCGATGCCCGCAACCGCCGGCGGAAGCACGATGGGAAGGTCCGTGAGGGTATCGACGATCTCCCGGCCGCGGTACCGTACCCGTGCGTTTACATACGCGAGCGGCGTCCCCAGGAGGACGACGACCGCGGTGCTGATCGAGGCGGTGACGAGGGAGAGCCGGAGGGCGTCGACGACCGCCGGCTGCTGCAGCGACGAGAGAAACGCCTCGGGGCTGATCCGCAGGAAGAGCGAGGCTACCGGAATCGTCACGAAGAGGAGGAAGCACGCGATGAGGCAGAAGACGAGGAGGGAGAGGGCCGCCTCTCCGGTCTTACGGGACCGGGTCGAATCCATAGGATTCCAGGACGGCGCTGCCCGTCGGACCGCGGACGAACGCGATGAACGCGGCCGCCTCGGTCTTCTGCTCCGACGACGCGAGTATCCCGAGCGGGTACTCCGCGACGACGTTGTACTCCGCCGGAACCTCGATCTGCCGGACCAGGGAGCGATCATTGGGTCGGACGTCCGACCTGTAGACGAACGCCGCATCCGCTTCGCCGAGCGTCAGTTTGGGCATCACCGTCGTAATCGCGGTCTCCTCGGAGATGACGTTTTCCATCACGGCGTCGCGGTATGCCGCCCCGTAGGCGGGGTCGGCCGCCATCGTATCGAGCACCTGCCGGGTGTAGGACCCGAACGGGACATCCTTCGTCCCGATGACGAGTCTGACGTCCGGCCGGGCGAGATCGGCGAGGCTCGTGATGTTTGCCGGGTTATCGGCGGGAACGATCACGGTGAGCGAGTTATCGAGGAAGACCGCGACCGTATCGTTCTCCATGAACCCTCCTGCCTCCAGGGCCTTCATCTGCTTTACATTCGCCGAGACGAAGACGTCCGGCGAGGCGCCCTGTTCGATCTGGGTGCGGAGCGCCTGCGAGCCGTCAAAGGCACAGTCGACGACAGTATCCGGGTTCTCTGCCGTATAAGCCTCCCCGATCTCGGAAAACGCTCCCGTCAGGGACGCTGCGGTAAAGACCGTTAGCGTCGTCTGCTGTGCGGTCGGCTGCGTGGTGCCGGTGCATCCCGCAACGGCGAGCGTTGCGGCGATGAGGAGAAGCGGCACCAACAGTGTAACTCTGTCGTGAGATCTCATCGTATGCCTCGATTGTACGCTGGTTTACGTGGGTAGGGCTCTGTTGAAACCCTATTCTGATCTTCATCCTTACCCTGATGTGGCTGGTGCCGGACCAGGTTTGTCCCTGGGACTACCTTTCGTATGAAAATGGGTCACCTACATATTTTCATCCGGTATGCCTGTGGCCCCACGGGCATCATGTGGTTTTTCTCGGGCCTGTCCCCATACAGTGGACCGTGGTGGCCATCGCCATTGGGGGTGGGGCTGACGGGGAGGGGGAGACCCCCTCCCCTGTCTCGCGCGAAGATCCGCATACCTCATCAACCCCACCCCACCCCACCCGGCCTCCGGCCTCCTCCCCCGCCCCAGGGGGGGGGCAGTCATGGCGATACCCGGTGGAAAGCCGTGCCCCTGAGTACCACTGATTGCGGCCATCTGGGACAAACAGGTGTGGTTTCAACAAAGCCGTGGGTAGGTGTAGCCGGAGTTGTCCTGATCGATTGCAGGAGACGGCCTCTCATCGAGCGGCCGTACCCCTCGCAAGCCTCACGTGAACCTCGTTCTTCCCGTGCGGCTCGGTCTCCATGGCATATCCTCTCCGTTCCGCTTCCATCTCGATCCAGGGGGGCACGTGATCGCAGACCACCTCCAGCGCATCGAAACCGGCCCGGCATATGAACTCCTGGAGGACCTGCTTGCTGCTGACGAAGGGCGCCTTTCCCTGGACCTCCTTTATCGAGATGAAGTAGTTTCCGGGCGAGACCTCGACGGGCACGGGGATCTCGACGGCCGGTGCCGCTGCGCTCTCCGCCTCCTCCTCGCCCTTCAGCACGCTGTCGAGAAACTCGTCCGGTCTGCCGGAGACCTCCCACACGCTGCACCCCGCCTTCTCGAGCTCGAAGTAGACGGCGCCGCTCGCCGACTTCGCGACGAAGATCCTGCATGGACCGAGGAACTGTAGAAGTTCGTCCATTCTGGAGCGCAGTTCCGCGAGCCCCTCGTCCGGGTCGAGAGCAAACTCCATCTCGCGCTCGGCCGTAAAGGAGGGTCCGCACTTTCTGTACACGACAATCTTTCCGGGTTCGGAGAACCTGCCGGAAAAACCGTCTGCATCGAGGAGTACTGCAACCTCCCCGACGCTGCCGTGATCTTCACATCTTTTGCACATGTCCTAAATCACCAGCCGTTCCACGGCGTTGCCGCCTTCGAAATGCTTATTAAGGATCTCCTCGACGTCTTCGGGCGTAACGGACCCGTACCAGACGTTGTCCGGGTAGACCACAACGATCGGCCCCTTCTCGCAGATGCCGAAACAGCCGGTGTTGTTGATGAACACCTCGCCGCCGAGTTCGCGATCTTTAATCTCTTCCATGAACTTCATCATGACGGCCACGCCGTCCTTGGAGTGGCAGAACCCTTTCTGCTGACCGTTTACGCGTGAACTCGTGCAGATGAAAATGTGACGTTCAGGCTTTTGCATCGGATACACCTTTTTCGTTGAGCAACTCTTCTTTCCGTCGTCTGCGGTAGGAACCGTACTTCGCTTCCAGCAGGGTGTTGGTGAACCGGTCCAGGAGGGCGAGGGTGCCCGTGTACCCGACCGACAGGATTCTCTGTCCGCCGACCCGGTCGTGGATGGGGTAGCCCACCCTGAGTCCGGGGATCCCCTGCCGTTCGGTCAGGTACCTGCCGCCCGAGTGGCCGACGGCGAGGTTCGCCGACGTCCGCACCGCTGCCTCCTCGATCGTCACGAAGTCCGCTTCTTCGAGGACGGTCGGCTCTTCCAGCGCGTCGTCGAGCAGGGGCTGCAGCAGCGCGGTAAGGCCGCTGTTGCGCGTTCCGCCGGCGATGACGGCAGGAACCGAACCGTTCTCCAGACAGAGTTTTGCCAGGGCATAGACCAGTTCGGGTTCGCCGTAGATGACCGGCCGCGCCGCCGCGTTGATCTTATGGGCGTCGGCCATCGCGTCGCAGAGCCATCCCCGTTCCAGCATGAGGCTCGCGGGCACGGGCTGCCCGCCGATCTCCTTCAAGGTCCCGACGAAGAGGTCCGTGCCGTCGAGGCCGATGGGGAGCGGGAGGTTGATCAGCGGGACGCCGAACCGCTCTTCCAGGAAGAGGCCGGGGGAGAGGCTGTCCGGGCAGGTGAGGCCGAACTGGATGGTGGCCCGTGCTCCGCTCATGCGTGCGATTGCGGTGGTCGGCGTGCCGCCCGGCGCGATCTTCTGGTATTGTCCTCCGAAGGGGCGATCCAGCGTCAGGGAGTAGTCGGGCAGCAGCGTGTACTCCAGCCCCATGAGGTCGAGGAGGCGTTTTATCTCCCTGATGTCGGCCGGACTGATATTGGGGACGATGACGTTGATCCCCCGGTGGCGTTCGGTCGGCCGGGCATAGTGGGCGATGACCGCCCGCGTCGTTGCCCAGAACCCCTCGGTGTGCGTGCCGCTGTAACTCGGCGTGGAGACGGGGATGATCTCGACCCCCCTGATCTCCCTGTCCGTCCGGTAGGTCTCGACGAACCTCGCGATATCGTCGCCCATGGTCTCGGCGAGGCAGCTCGTCAGGATGCCGATGACTTTCGGCCGATAGACCCGGATCACGTTGTCCAGCGCCTTTCTCAGGCTCGCCTCCCCTCCGAAGATCGCCTGCTTCTCGTTTAAGGACGAGGAGGCGATGTCGATCGGTTCGTTGAAGTGCTCGACGTTCGCAAGACGCATGTAGGTGCTGCACCCCTGTGAACCGTGCACCAGTGCGATGGAGTCTTCGACGCCCCGGAGGGCGATGACCCCGCCGAGAGGCATGCACATGTGGCACTGGTTCTCGTTGACCTGCTTTGCCCGTGACGTGACCTCGATCATCCCTCTGCCTCCTCGAAGGGGTTTCTCTTCACCCGTTCCCAGACCGGGGAGCAGGTGGTGGCGTACACCTCGCGGGCGAACCGGATCGCTCCGTCGAACCCGGCAAGACCGTCTTTGCGGTCGTGGTTGTGGTCGACGAAGCCGACGCCCAGTTTGTGCGCAAGGAACCGCTCTTTGACGCCGCCGGCCATCATGTCGACCTCTTTTTCCAGCAGGAACCTCTCGATCTCGGCGGGGTTGGCGTCGTCGATCACGACCGTCCCCTCGCTGACGATGGCGCCGATCTGCTCGTAATCTTCAGGCTTGCCGGTCTGCGTACCGGTGAACATGACCTCCATGCCGAGCTCCTGCAACTGGCGGATGATGGCGAGCGCCTTGAAGGCGCCGCCCACGTAGATCGCCGCCCTCTTTCCTGCCAGTTTTTCCCGGTACATCTCGATGACCGGCCTGACTCTCTCCATCTCGCGTTCGATGAGCGCCTCCGTCCGGCGCACGATCTCCTCGTCCCCGTAGAAACGGGCGATCTTGCGCAGGCTTTCCGCGGTGTTCTCGGCGCCGAAGAAGTTTACGTCGATGTACGGGATGCCGTACTCCGTCTCCAGGCTCATCGCCACCCAGTGCATGGAACCGCTGCACTGCACCAGGTTCAGGCATGCTCCGGGTGCTTTCTTCAGGGCTGCGACGGTCGAGTCCCCGGTGAAGGCCACGTTGATCTCGACGCCCATCTCCCGGAGGTAGCGCTCGACGAGCCACTTCTCGCCGCCCAGGTTGTATTCGCCGAGGAAATTGAGTTTCCGCGTTTTTTCGACGGTCTCCCCGCCCTCCGGGCGGATCAGCTTCAGCAGGGCTTCTCCTGCCGCCCGGTAGCCGACGATCTTGTTTCCCGAGAGGAAGCCACTGGACTCCACCGGGATCACGTCGATGCCGTGTCTCTCTGACGCCTCCTTGCAGACGGCGACGATGTCGTCGCCGATCAACCCGACGACGCAGGTTGCGTAGACGAATATCACCGGGGGGCGATACTTCTCGACGACTTCGTCGATACAGGCGACCAGTTTCTTCTCTCCACCAAAGACCACGTCCCTCTCTTTTAAGTCGGTGGAAAAACTCTGCCGAAACATCTCCGAGCCGCTGGACAGACTGCCGCGGATATCCCATGTGTACGCCGCACACCCGATGGGGCCGTGGACGAGGTGGACCGCATCCGTCACCGGATTTAAGACCACCCTCGCCCCGGAATACACGCAGGCACGCTGGCTCACGGCCCCGGCCAGACTGTCATCAGCGCAGTGAATGCGGCTTTTGTTTTTTCCCGTGGTCATGATGGAGAACTGCCTCTCATCGATGCATGCCGTAGGCTCGGTGGGCACCAAACATTCGTTCTCCATGTATCTTTCACCAATCTTACAGGATCAGTTCGTAATCTTCGTCCAGAGAGTCGCGGTCGCGCCGCTCGAGCAGTGCGTTGCTGATCATCTCGATCAGCCGGAGGCACCCCCGGTAGCCGACGATCGGCATCAGCGGGTGTACGGCCCGGTCGAATACCGGGAACCCGACCCTGACCAGGGGGATGTCCTCGGCCCGTGCGATGTACTTGCCGTGCGTGTTGCCGATGAGGAGGTCGACCGATTCTTCCTTGATCCACTGGTGGAGGTCGAAGAGGTCTCCCTCGGCCCTGACCCTGCTTCCTTCTATCCCCGCGTCTTCGAACATCCCGTTGACGGTCTTCTCGAACTTCTTGCCCGGCGTTCCGGTAACGACGTACTTCGGGATCATGCCCATGGTGATGAGGAACTCCGCGAGCGGGACCATGATGTCCGGGTCCCCGAATACCGCCACCTTCTTCCCTTCGTACTGGAAGTGGGTGTCGATCAGGGTGTCGATGACCTGCCCTCTCTCGACTTCGAGGGATTCGGGCACGTCTACCCCGAACCCTTCCTTCACTGCCATGATCAGGTCGTCGGTCGCTTTGACCCCGATCGGGATCCTGAGCGGGACGCCGGGCACTCCGCACTTCGCCTGGAGAGTCGCCGCCGCCTCATCCGACGACCATGCGCCGAGCGAGAGGGTCATCTTCGAGTTGCCCGAGTCTTTTATGTCCTCGATTGCCGCACCGCCCAGGGGGTACATCTCGTAGGTGTCCCGCAGCGGCGAGTCCATCACGCCCGTGGTGTCGGGATACATGATCGAGGGAACGCCCATCTCGGTTACGATCCGTTTGATCTCCCTCATATCCCCGGGGTTTACGAACCCCGGGAGTATGTTCACCTGTTCCTTCTTCGGGCTGCCGTTCGACTCTGCAAGGTAGGATACGATCCCCTTGCACATGTTCGAAAACCCGGTGATGTGCGAGCCGTGGTAACTCGGCGTGTTGGCGTGGATGACGTACCTGCCTTCGGGGATCTCCGACTGCTTGATGATGGTCGGGATGTCGTCCCCGATGGTCTCGCTGAGGCACGTGGTGTGGACTGCGATGATCTCCGGGTTGTAGATCGCGAATACGTTCTTGATCGCGGTCTTTAAGTTTGCAGCGCCGCCGAATACGGATGCTCCTTCCGTGAAGGAACTCGTCGAGGCCATCGCGGGCTCGTGGAAGTGCCTGGACAACGCCATCCGGTGGTAGGAACAGCACCCCTGCGACCCGTGGCTGTGCGGGAGACAGCCGTGAATGCCGAGGGCTGCATACATCGCACCGACCGGCTGGCATGTCTTTATCGGGTTGATCTTTCCTGTTGTACGTGCATCTTGAGGGAGAGGCTCTTTTGGTGTGCAGTCGAGCATCGTTGGTTCACCTCTGTTCGGTCTTGCTCTGCTCCCAGGGCGGGGTGATCATCTTCCATGCGGGCGTGGAGAGCGAATGCGCTACATCCTTTGCAAAGGTCACCGCACCCCTAAAGCACGTGTACGGGCCGCTGTAGTCGTACGAGTGCATCTGTTTCGAGGGGAGGCCCATCTTGTGCGTGACGTACTTGTCCTTTATGCCGGTGAAGATCAGGTCGGGCTTGAAGATCTCGACCAGTTCTTCGGTCTCGAAGTGGTTGGCGTCGTCGATCATGATGCCGCCGTTTACCATGTCCGGGTACATCCCCTTGTAGTCGTTGAGGACGCCGGATGCGACCAGTTCGTCGTACTTCTCCTTCGACATCTTCAGGTGCAGGTGGGGCGGCCTGTACATCCCGGGGTCCGGTTCGAGATGGAGCTCGGGGATGTTCTTTGAGTCCGCATCGCTCTTGATGGTCGGTATGACCTCGCGCCCCTCGTAGTCGTCACGGTGGGCGAACTCGTACCCCGCAACCATGACCTCCATGCCGAGATTCCTGAGCAGGAACTGGTAGTGGTGGCTGCGCGATCCGCCGACGAAGACAAAGGCGGTCTTGCCCTTGAGGATCTTCCGGTATCTCTCGATCTCCGGCGTGACCGCGGCAAGTTCGCGCTCTATGACGAGTTCGGTCCTTGCTATCAGTTCTTCGTCGCCGAAACACCGTGCAATCTCGCGGAGCGTATCGATCGTCGCATCGATACCGATGAAGTTCACCTTCAGCCAGGGGGTGCCGTACTTCGTCTCCATCATCTCGGCGATGTAGTTGATCGAACGGTGGCACTGGACGAGGTTCAGGTGAGCCTTATGCATGTTTCTGATGGTTACGTAGGCAGAATCGCCGGTAAGCGTCGAGCCTATCGTGTACCCGATCTCTTCAAGGAGTCTCTCGTTCTCCCAGGCGTCGCCGCCGATATTGTACTCGCCGAGGATGTTGAGGACGTATTTCCCGTCCACCTTCTCGGTGCCGGTCCCGATGATGCGTTCCATGATCTGGTTGTTGGCGATATGGTGGCCGGCCGACTGGCTGACTCCTTTATAGCCCTCGCAGTTGTAATGGATCACCGGAATCCCGTGCCTCTCCTCCGCCTCTTTTGCAACGGCGGAAAGATCGTCGCCGATAAGTCCGATCGGGCATGTCGCACAGAGGTTGATGGCCCTCGGGTGGAAGATCGCCACGACCTCGTCGATCATCTTCGCGAGTTTCTTCTCGCCCCCAAAGACGATGTCGCTCTCCTGCATGTCGGTCGAGAAGCACATCGCCGAGTAGATCTGCTCCGGAGGGGTTCTGTCGTCGACCCGTGCCTTGTTCCGCCGTGTTCCCCAGCTGTAGTATGCGCATCCGATCGGGCCGTGGGTGATCGTGAGCATATCCTTGATCGGTCCGACGACCACGCCCTTGCACCCGGCATAGCAGCATCCCCGCTGCGTTATGATCCCGGGGACCGTCCTGGTGTTTGCCTCGATCTGCGGGCAGGAACCGGCGGATACATCCTTTTTGACGATGTGCTTTCTCCTGTTCTTTTTTACTTTATCCGGCATCGGTGCCAGCAGCTCGTCGACGTTTACATCCGTCATCGTCATGTGTCGTGTCTCCTGTAGTTCTTACCAGATTGCAGCGTCACCGGATTCGCCCGTGCGGACACGGACTGCATCGGCCACAGGCGTCACGAAGATCTTTCCGTCGCCTGCACCGCGCTCCGTGCGGTTGGCCCTGACGATCGCCTCCACGATCCGCGGCACATCCTCGTCGTAGGCGAGGATGGTGAACAACCGCCGCGGAAACATCGTTTTGTCGTCGAGGAACGCGACGACCTGCTCTTCGGATTCCTCCCTGTCGATGACGTCGGTAGCGACCATCCCCATGAGTTTTTCCTTGCAGGGGACGTTTATTTCGTCATGCGGCAGCAGTTTTCCTCTGCCCATCGCTTTGACGACGGTAAAACCGGCGACGCCCGCCTCGATCAGGGCACGTTTCGTCGCACCGGTCTTTTTCATTCGCACGATGGCCATAATCTCCTTCATTTCACCACCGCCGGTTCAGAGACCTTTTGCACCCTTTGAGACGGTGTACGCCTCTTCCACGGGACTGATGAAGATCTTCCCGTCGCCGAAGTTGCCGCTCGGGCCGGTCCTGGCGGTCCCGAGGATGATATCCACGATCCTGTCTTTGTCCTCGTCCTCTATCGCAACGAGGATGAGGGTTTTGGGGATCTCGTCGTAGTAGACGTCCCCCATCCTGATGCCCTTCTGTTTGCCGCGACCCACGACGTCGACAACCGTCGCGGCGTTGAATCCCCCTGCCGACAGGTTTTCAAGGACTTCGTCCTTCTTTTCAGGCCTGACTATCGCTCGTACAAACTGCATCTGCTTCACGTCCTGTCTACAGGCCCAGGAACCCGTGCTCCATCATCAGTTCTTCCAGACGATTCTGAGCCATGGGTTTGGGGATAACGAACATCTTGTTGCCATCGATGGCCTCTGCGAGGTTCCGGTACTCGTTCGCCTGGTTGGCCTCGGGATCGAAGTCAACGACCGTCTTCTTGTGGATCTCGGCCCGCTGCACCAGGTTGTCGCGCGGGACGAAGTAGATCAACTGGGACCCGAGTTCTGTGGCGAACGCCTGCAGGAGTTCGAGCTCGTTGTCCACGTTCCGGCTGTTGCCGATGATGCCGCCGAGCCTGACTTTGCCGTTCAGGGCATACTTGTAAATGCCTTTGGTGATGTTGTTCGCGGCATACAGGGCCATCAGTTCGCCCGATGCAACGATGTAGATCTCCTGTGCCTTCCCTTCCCGGATCGGCATCGCGAAACCGCCGCAGACGACGTCGCCGAGCACGTCGTAGAAGACATAGTCAAGGTCGGGGGTGTATGCTCCGAGAGATTCGAGGAGGTTGATGGCCGTGATGATCCCCCTGCCGGCGCAGCCGACCCCGGGTTCGGGACCGCCCGATTCGACACAGCGGATGTTCCCGAATCCGGTTTTGAGGATCTCATCGAGATCGATGTCGTCGCCTTCGTCCCTGAGGGTGTCGAGAACCGTCTTCTGGCACAATCCGTGGAGCAGGAGCCGGGTAGCGTCGGCCTTCGGGTCGCACCCTACCACCATCACATGCTTACCGGCCTCCGCGAGCGCCGCCACCGTGTTCTGCGTTGTCGTCGACTTGCCGATACCGCCTTTTCCATAGATTGCAACTTGTCTCATGCTGTTTTCCTCTTCCGTTGCCACCTGAAATGTCTGCATGCAGATATTTATTTGTTTCGGAAGGAAACTTCCTTCTACCTTATATAAATATATCTATTGTGCCCGGCATAGCCTCCGGTTTCGGGGCAACGGCAACGGGGAACGCGAGTACGCGGGCGTTACCCGGACCCCGGGATCGACAGGGGAAAACCCGTTCGACGCGCAGGGGCGGCTGTCGTACGGGAGCCCGGCGAAAAGAGGGATTGACCGGCGGCATGTGGAACCTGGCGGGGATGGGTGGCCGATCGGCCGGTGCGTTCTGCACGGCCGGGGGCAGCAGGTCCGAGCCGGGCGTCCTCCGGATCGACGATCCGGCGGTTCTCTCCCGGCCTCATGGGCGCCCGGTCGGGGACCGGGGGTCCGTGACCGGCATCCGGCAGCATTGCGACCGGCTCTGGAGAGGTAACGACGACAAGCCCCCCCGTAAGGCACGCATTTATTCCGGCAGATTTCATCCAATAGTATGCTCAACCGCTCCCTCGCCGCCCTCCTCGTCGTCATCCTCGCGGTCTGTATCGCGGGCTGCACGTCCGCCCCGCCGGGGACTGCGGACGCCGTCAACCGGACCCTCGACTCGCTCTCCCTCGAGGAGAAGATCGGGCAGATGCTCCTCGTCGGGTTCCGCGGCTACTCGGTCGACCCGGATTCGCAGATCGCCCGCGACATCGCGGCCGGGCGTGTCGGCGGGGTGATCCTCTTCGACCGGGACGTGGCGCTCGGCACCAGTGAGAGGAACATCAGAGACCCCGCCCAGGTCCGGGCCCTGACCGCCTCGCTCCAGGGCTACGCCGGAGCGATCCCGATCTTTGTCGCGGTCGACCAGGAGGGCGGGGCGGTCTGCCGTCTGAAGGAGTCCTCCGGGTTCCCCCCGACGGTCTCGGCCCGATCGCTCGGGGCGCAGGAGAACGAGACCGCCACCCGGGAAGCCGGGCGGGCGCTTGCGGCGATGGTCGGGGAGAACGGGTTCAATCTGAATTTCGGACCGGTCGTCGACCTCGCCGTCAACCCCGACTCGCCCGCCATCGGGAGACTCAACCGGAGATTCTCTGAGAACGCCACCGTCGTCGCCGAAAACGCACGGTGGGTCATCGAGGAGCACCACAACCTCGGCGTGATGACAGCGATCAAGCACTTCCCCGGCCACGGGAGCGCCATGACCGATACGCACGAGGGGTTCACCGACGTCACACAGACCTGGACCGAGGAGGAACTCCTGCCCTACCGGGACCTCATCGCCCGGGGCCTCCCCGACATGGTGATGACCGCCCACGTCTACAACGCCAACCTGGACCCCGACTACCCGGCGACGCTCTCGGAGCCGACGGTCACCGGCATCCTCCGGGACCGGCTCGGTTATTCGGGCGTGGTCGTCACGGACGCGATGGACATGGGCGCCATCCACGACAACTACGACCTGAACGAGTCGCTGAAACTCTCGATCAACGCCGGGTGCGACATCTTCCTCTTTGCGAACAACCTGGTCTACGACGAGCAGATCGCGGAGAAGGCCGTCGGCATCGTGAAGGACCTCGTCGAAGCCGGGGAGATCCCGGAGGAGCGGATCGACGAGTCCTGCGGGCGGATCCTCAGGCTGAAGATGCGGTACCTGACCCCGGACGGGGAAGCGGGGATGTCCGTCAGTTCTTCTGCAGACCGATAGCCCATCCTTTTTCATCGTGCGGGACGGGCGTGTCCCCGCCGAGGAGTGGTGGACCCCTTTAGAGATCGCGCTTCCCTACCGCAGTCCCGATGGCGGGTGGTCATCCTGGAGAAATGGACTCTCTGAACTGCTCCAGATGCCGTAACTGCGTACATACCCAATCTCTCCGGAAAGAATAGGAGAAATCGTAATTATACTCATGCTGATAATTTATGAGTTAATATACTGATATTTTCTGGTTATGAGTAGATATATTCATATCAGAGGGCGGACAAGGAATTTTGAAGAGTAGGCAGCGATGACGTCATGACCGGAAGAAGAGTGTACGCAGTCCTCACGGGGGATCTGGTCCGCTCCAGAGTGATCAAGGATGCATGCGGTGAAGAGTGCATACGCCGCTTAAAGGAGATACTGGCGGAGATCGGGGGAGACTACACAGCGCCGTTCTCGATCTTCCGCGGCGACAGTTTTCAGGGCGTCTCTTCGGATCCAGAAGAGGCACTGAGGGATGCGGTCCTCCTGCGCCTCAAGCTCATCGCCGGGTTCGATCGCGACAACAGCGTTCTCCGGCTGGATGCAAGGATTGCGGTCGGGGTTGGGACCATCCGCTACCTGCCGGGCGATGGTTCGGCCGGGGAGGGGGATGGCGAGGCATTCCGGCTCTCGGGCCTCGAACTGGACGCCATGAAGAAAGCCGGGCGCGGCATCATCGTAACGACCCCCTGGGAAGACCTGAATGAGACGCTCTCGATCTTCTGCGATGTCGTGGATCGGACCATCGGCGGGTATACGAAGAGGCAGGCTGAAGCGGTGATGCTGACGCTGGAAGGGTTCACGCAGAAGGAGATCGGGGACCGGGTCGGCACCAGTCAGTCTGCGGTATCGTATCGCCTGAAGGGGACGGGTTATGAGATCGTTTTAAAGATCCTCGCATGGTATCGGTCGCAGGTCCGGGAGCGGGTCGAACTCGCGGCGAACGTATAACGCGTGGCGAAGGCGGCGAAGCGGCCCCCCTCCGCCGGGTTGAAGCAATTCCCGCTCCCTGCCGGACGTTACAGCGGCCTCGCCGACGTTGTAGCCGTCGGGGTGGGACCGGTCATCGAGGAAGTCTTTTTCCTCCCGGACGAGGGCGAGGAGGGCGGCCTGTTCGTCGTCGCGTCGAAGAGGCCGGCGATGTCCAATGATGCTGGTGGCCGGGAGGTTGTAGAACCCAGCAACTGTGCAAAATGCCGGCGGCCGTGCAGGTGGCAAGGGAGAGGCTTAAGGAGGAACTGACTCAATCAATTATGCGAACAGAGTGACCGGGAGGAGAGAGCGATGTCTGAGGATCTGGTTGTTCAACTGCGGGAGATGATGGATTTTCCGGCCGAAACCGAATGCATCGAGTTCAAGGAGGCAAAAAACGATTATGGCTTCGATAAAATCGGTAGATATTTCTCAGCATTGAGCAACGAGGCCAACCTGTATGGAAACCCGGCAGGCTGGCTGATCTTTGGCATCACCGACAGGTCGCCCCGAAAGATTGTTGGCTCAAATTATCGCCTCACTCCTCCTGGCCTCGACCGCCTCAAAGAGCAGATCGCACAGCATACGAATCACCAGATGACGTTTGCCGGTGTCCATGAACTCACGGTCGATGGAATGCGAGCGGTGATGTTTGAGATTCCTGCGGCGACGCGCGGTATCCCGACTACATGGAAGGGTGTTGCGTATGGTCGTATCCATGAGTCCCTCGGACCTCTTGCCCTCCACGAGATCGAAGAGATCCGCCGGCAGGCCCCTCTGGACGACTGGTCGGCGAAGGTCTGTGAGGGGGCGACGTATGCGGATCTCGATCCTGAGGCGATCGCCTTTGCGCGGGAAAAATACAAGGAGAAGCATCAGAACCTGGCAGGCGAAGTCGACGAGTGGGATGACCTTTCGTTCCTTGCCAGGGCAAAAGTCTGCAGTCATGGTCGGCTTACGAATGCCGCAATTGTCCTCCTGGGAAAGAGTGAGGCCGCACACCTTCTCTCACCTGCAATTGCACACGTCACCTGGGTTCTCAGGGATAAGGACAAGGTGGAGATCGACTATGCCCATTTCGGGTTGCCGCTGATCCTTGCTGTCGACAGAGTATTTGCCAGGATCCGGAACCTCACCATCCGCCATATTTTTGGGGAGACGCTGTTCCCTCTTGAGGTGACGCAATACGACCCGTGGGTGATCCGTGAAGCGTTGCACAATTGCATTGCTCACCAGGACTACTTGCAGTCTGCCCGCATTACGGTGACCGAGAGGCCGGACTCCCTGATGTTTACCAATCGCGGCGATTTCATTCCCGGAACTGTCCAGAGTGTGATCGAACGCGATACGCCTCCGGACCGGTATCGAAATCCCTTCCTTGCCAGTGCGATGGTGGAGTTGAACATGATCGACACCATCGGCAGCGGGATCAAGCGGATGTTCCGGAAACAGCGGGACCGTAATTTCCCGATGCCTGATTATGATCTTGGTGAGATAGGTTTGGTGCGGGTCACGATCCCTGGTCGGGTGATCGATGAACGGTACACCCGGATGCTCATCAAGCGGAAGGATCTGACGCTGATGGATGTGATCGCTCTCGATAAGGTGCAGAAGGGCTATCCCGTTACCTCGGAGGAACGGAACGCTCTGAGAAAGAAGAAACTCATAGAGGGGCGGCATCTGAACCTGTACGTCTCGGAGAGTGTCGCGGCCGAGACCGATACCCGGGCTGACTATATCCGGAAGCGATCGTTTGACAAGGCATATTTCAAGGACCTGATTGTGGCTTATCTTCGAACCTATCACGAGGCAAAAAGGGCGGAGATTGAATTACTGTTGCTGGACAAGGTTTCCGATGCTTTGAACGAGGAACAGAAGCGCCAGTTCATCAAGTCTCTCTTGAAGGAGATGCGAAAGGAAGGGACGATCATGACCCTCGGGAAGACGAGGAGTGCGAAATGGGTGCTCAACCCCTCCCCTCTGGAGGGAATATAATTAGGGATCCAATTGGAGAAGATTGGGGAAATTATCTCAAATATCCTGCATTGAATTGCAAAATGTGCGTCAAGACTTAGATGTTACAAAAACATGAATTGGAGAAGATTGGGGATCGATTGGAGAAGATTGGGGAAATTATCTCAAATAATTGTAACTGGTCAGGTAGACCAATAAACAGCATCAGGGGTGAAAGGGTTTTCCTCGAATGCCCCTCTGATGGCTTCGAGTACCGGCCTACGATTTTTCTTCACGGTTGAAATATATCCTCGAATCCGGCAGAAGTTGGATG
>DASQ01000152.1 GCA_002503885.1 Methanoculleus marisnigri
CCCCCTTCACCCCCGCAAGTTAAAACGCCTTTGAAAATAACTGCTAAAAAGGAATAGAATTTTGAGCGTCTCCGGAGGGAGAGTTACTCGGTCGGCTTTCCGTCGTAGTGCTCTTCCCGGGCCATGGCCTCCTCGCGGGTCTTCCGGACGACCTTGTCCTGGTGCTCCGGCGGGGAGTAGATGGTGTAGAGTTTAAGATTGGCGGTCTTTGACGCGTTCAGCACGTTGTGCTTCGCGCTGCTCGGCACGACCACAGCGCTGCCGTCCTTGACGGCGTGCGTTACATCATCGATCACGACGGCTCCTTCGCCTTCCTCGAACCGGAAGAACTGGTCGACGTCATCATGCACTTCCTCGCCGATCTCCTCGCCGGGCTTAAGGCACATCAGCACGAGCTGGCTGAACTTCCCCGTATAGAGGACTCTGCGGAAGTCGGTGTTCTTTAAGGTTTCCTTTTCGATATCTGCGACAAATCCTTTCTTCATATCCACAACCTCCCTATAATCAGGGCCACTAGGTTAACAGTATTCCAGTGTATTGCCACCAGTATTTCTGAGTTTTGGTCGTTGTAAGGAAGCCGGGGGTGAATTGCACCTGGAGACGTTCCCGGAGGCCAATGCGGGCTCCTACCTACGCGACAAAGTGTCCATCATCAAAACCGGTCGCAGTTGAGCGGGCTCGTGAAATTTTGAAAGATCTTGCCGATGGCAATGATCCAGATGAAGACCTCGAGGAACCCGAGGACCGGGACGACCTGGGCCATCCCCCGGATACAGAGATGATCCGCATCGTCCCGATAGTGACCTCACAGATTCACATAAGGAAGGTGAAAAATCCATCCATTTCGCCCAGAACTGCGCCGGCGAGCCGGCATCAAAGACGAACATCCCGTTCTCGTTCAGCCAGCGGGTGCCGGTATCGTGTGCCATGGCATCGCGGAGGGCATCGTTGAACTCAACCGGATCTGTCTGCAGCCACTCCTGCAGTTCAATTTCTGTCAGGTTCGCTCCCCCGCCTTCCTGCAGGTTCGCGAGGAGAGTTAGTCCGACATCGTAGGCGCCTGCGTCCGCGACCAGAGCCGTGATCCGGAGCTCGTATGCGGCACCGCGGGGGGCGAGGTAGCCGCCGAGCGAGATCCCCCAGAGTGCAATCCGGTCTTCGTCGACGTCGGGCCGGCTCACCGCATAGTCCACGACCGGTCCGATCACCTTCTCCCAGTCGTGGCGGAACGGGATATGCCGGACCCGTATCACTTCGCCCTGGCCCGGCCCTTCGAATGTCAGGACGTTGTATCCGCGTCTGATCCCCTCCATTGCATACGGATGGAGTTCCTCCTGGCAGCCGTCAAAGCCGGTCTGGACGATGAGCAGCGGCCGGGGTTTGCCGGAGTCGTCGACCATATAGAAGTAACCCGGCAGCGTGGTATTCTCGTACGGGATGGCGACGATCTCGTACGGGACGACGTCGAGTGAGAGCGCATCGCGGAATGAATCCCGGCTCTTTCCCCATGTCTCCACGATACGGGGATCGGCGGGATTACCATGCAGGAAGAACTCGGCCGTGCGGTAATACGTTGCGGCCCGGTAGTATGCTTCCATTGCGGTAACGCTGTGCCCGGCTGCGAGGCTCTCGTCGCCCGCTGCCCTGAAGTTGTCCGCGGTCTTGTTCCATTCGCTGTACCAGCTCTCAAAGTCCCCTTCCCAGATCCAGGACGCAGTGGGAAGGCACTCGCCGATATCGGCCTCTCCCGCATACGAGGCGCCAAGTGTCCGCTGGAGCTCGAAAGCAAATTCGCGATCCGTAAACACGAGCGCCGGGCAGTCAGGGGCAGGTGCGGCAACCGCAGTAGGGAGAGGCGATTCCGGCGATTGCTGACCGGTCGCGGTACAGCCTGCGGAAATAGCAGAAAAATTGTGATGGAAAGAGTGATCATGATTATTAAGGCTCTGTTGGGTTTCACGGTGGATCATAGAGGATGACATAACAGGAGCGATAACGGTTACGAAGTTAGTGTGGACCTTCAATCGCGACCGGGACAATACCGACGGTGAAAGTCAGACACACGACAAGCCGGTGGCAAAGCGGATTTGAGAAAAATTAACCGTCAGCAGCCCGATATCTGTACCAGGATACATATGGAATTGCAGACCGAGAGAAGAGACGGGATTCTGACGCTCGTCATTAAGGGAAGGCTTGACGGCTACGGTGCGGGAGAACTCTCCGATGCCGTGCAGGCGTCTCTGCAGGACGACGACCGGTCGGTCGTCTTCGACCTTGCAGGGCTGAGTTACCTGAGCAGCGCAGGCATCCGGATTCTCATCGCCGTTAAAAAACAATTAAAAGAACGCAACGGCATCCTGGCCCTTGCCGGGATCCAGGAGTACCCGAAGAACGTTCTCGACATGGCCGGGGTGACACCGATATTCTCCCTCTATCCAGGGGTCGAGGAAGCCGTCTCCGCCTGCAGGAGACCGCAGGACAGCCTTTCGGTCATCAACGAGCTTGCCCGGACTCCGGTCGTCAGGAACGGCGTTGCCTATACCCTCGAGCCGGTCTCTGCAAAGAGGTCGTCGCTCCGGATCACCGGCAGCCTGGATCAGGTGTTACATGCCCGCCTGACGGAGCAAGATATCCGTTCAATACCGTTCTCGGCCCTCCAGTACTCGCTCGGGCTCGGTGCGCTCGGAGGGAGCGTGGCGGACGCGCTCCCGCTCCTTGGAGAGATGATCACGCTGCACGGCTCGATGGTCTGGCTGCCCACCGATGGGAACGCCACACCGGACTTCTTCACGCCGGTGAAAGATACCGGGGAGCTCTACGTCTACTCCGGGTATAACGTCGCGCTTGACGGGCCGTTTCACGAGATCATCACCGTCGACGCCGGGGACGGCGGCGGCATCGCGCTCTCCGAACTGTACCGCTCGGTCTTTGACTTTGCCCGGGAGCGGAGGCGCGACTTCTCCGGCATCGTCGCTCTGGCGATGTGGGCCGTCGTCGACGGGGTCTGCAGTTCCGGGGTGAAAATGTCACCAATCGCCGCATCCTCCCCGAAGAACGGTCTTCCTATCAACGCGGAAGAGAATCTGCAGGAATGGTTCGCTCTCGACGACGAGCCGAAGTACCGCGGCGATACGATGGTCAGCTTCGGTGTTGGCATTGATCTCGCCGCCGATCTCTCCGCCTATGGCGAGCGTCTCTCAGCCCTCGTCGAGCCGGGACCGGCTGGAGCAGAGCGGGTGCAGCTCCACGACCACGGCGTCATCTTCCGGGGGGTGCCGTGGGATGCAACGCTCGACCTCGGCCGGCAGATCGAAAGGATCGTGAGCGAAGGCGAGTTCGTCGATATGCGTCACCTCAAGGACAGCACCCGGATCCGGCGGGCGAAACTCGGCGTGGCGTATATCTCGGGAATCGACGTGGATGCATAAGCCGGGTTAACGTGAACCGGTGGAGACGGCCTATGCGTCCTTCCCCGGTCCTTCCCCGTCGACCCGCTCCCGGATCCTCGCCACCGCGTCCTCGGCGGCCCTCCGGGCATACCAGTCCTCGTCGTCGAAGATGCCCCTCAAGGGCTCGATCGCCCGCGCATCCCCGATCACGGCCAGCACATCCGCCGCACGTTTCCGGACGTCACCGTCCGGGTCACCGAGTGCGGATACGACCGGATCCATCGCCGGGACCCCAACGACAACGAGCGCCGCCGCCGCCTCCCGCCGGATGCTGTAGTAGTCGTCGTGGAGGAGGGCCATCAGCGCCGGGACCGCGCGCGGATCGCGCACCTCGCCGAGGACCTTCGTCGCCCGCCGCCGGATGCTGTCGTCGTGGTCGTTCAAGACCGCGACCAGCGGCTCGACCGCAAGCGGGCCCATCCGGGTGAGATCGCCCCATCGCTCCTTCGCGATCAGGTAGAGAGCCGTCTCTTCCCCCGGTCCCGGCGACCAGCCCAGACGGTCGAGGGCGTCCGCAACCCCGGCACGGACGCGGAAATGCCCGTCGGTGAGCGCATCGGGGAGCAAGCGGCACGCCTGCTCGCCGATCAGCACAAGGGCCGTCACCGCACCCTTCCGTGCCGTATCGTTCCCTTCCCGCAGAACGCGCAGGAGCGGCCTGACCGCCGCGTCGCCCATCATGCCAAGCGCCCGCACCACCACACGCCCCAGGCGCCAGTCCTCCTGCAGGAGCGCACTGGTAAGCGGCTCGATAGCGCCCGGGTTCCCGATCTTGCCGAGCGTTGCGGCCGCTCCCATCTGGACCGCCGGGGGGGCGGCGCGGAGAGCCCGGACCAGCGGTTCGACGGCGGGATCCCCGATACAGGAGAGCGCCCGTGCCGCTCCCAGTCGGATATGCCAGTCGCGGTCCTGGAGAGCATCGATGAGCGGTACTACCGCCGGCTCCCCGATCATCTTGAGCGCCTCGACCGCCTTTCTCTGCCCGCCGTTCTGCTCGAAGCGGAGTTCGCCAATCAGCCTCGTGACTGCAGGCGCCCCGATCATGCCGAGCGCCCGTGCCGCACCCATCTGAATCGCACTGTCGGGGTCGTTGAGCGTCAGGATCAGCGGTTCCACAGCACCGGCCCCGAGCTCGGCAACCGAGACCCACTGCTCCTTTGCAATCAGGTAGCGGACAGTCTCGCCCTCGGTTTCCGGCGCCCATCCGACTCTCCCGAGGACCTCCGCCGCACCCAGCCGTACCCGGTAACGCTCGTCTAAAAGCGCCTCCGTAAGATCAGCGACGGCCGGTCTGCCGGTCCGGGTGAGCGTATCGATCGCCTCCAGGCGGATGCGATCGTCCGGGTGTCCCAGTGCCCCGATGAGCGGGGTGACGGCCAGATCCCCAAGGCTGACCAGCACGTCCCCGGCTCGCTGCCGAATCCCGGGGTCGTCGTTCCCGAGCGCCTCGACCAGTGCATCGAGGGAAGGCTCCCCCATCGTCGCCAGAACCTCCGCCGCAGCCTGCCCGGCATCAGGAAGCCCGAGGGCCGAAATGAGCGCACCGGCGGCAGGCCTCCCGATCCGGACCAGAACCGCAGCGGCTGCCGGGCGGAGCGTCTCTTCGCTCAGCGCACGGATCAGGGGTTCCACAGCCGCCTCCCCGATCCGCACCAGGGTATCGCCCGCGGGTTCCGAGTGGGCCTCTTCACCAAGCAGGCGGATCAAGGCGGGAACCGCAGGGGCCCCGAGGCAGGCAAGCGACTCCGCCACCCCCGCCTGCACCTCCGGATCACCAAACCACGCCGCCAGAAGATCGGCGGCGGGGGCTCCGAGGTCTACAACCTCCAGCCACCGCTGCAACGCGATCAGGTAGACGGCCTGCTCCTCTGCCCCCGTGGGAACCCAGCCAAGCCTCTCCAGGACCGTGGCGGCCCCCATGCGGGTCAGGGAGTTCTCATCGCCGAGTGCTTCGGCCAGTGGCCGGAGTGCTGGGTCGCCGATTCTGGTGAGCGCAGCCGCCGCTCCTGCCTGCCCGTCGCCATCCTCACCGAGGAGGGGGATGAGGGCGCCTATTGCAGGCTCACCGATGCCGACCAGGGCTTCGACGGCCTTCCGGTGAAGGCGGTCCCCGGTGCTCCTGACGAGTTCGACGATGACCGGGACCGCCTCGGGCGCCCCGAGCCTGCCCAGGACCTCGACGGCGTTCTCCCGGGCCTCCCCGGTCTCTCCTTCAAGCAGTTCGAGGACAGGGGCTACGGCCGGTCTCCCGATGGCAACGAGCGCATCCGCCGCCACCGGGGCAACGGCATCGTCGGCGAGGGCATCCACGAGCGGCCCTACAGCCGTCGGATCGCCGATCTCACCGAGCGTCGCCGCAGCCTCGCCGCGTATGCGGTCGTCGTCGCCGTTGAGTGCCCGGACCAGGGGAGCGACCGCCGGTTTACCCATCAGGGCAAGTTCCACCCACTCCTCCCGGGCAATCAGGTACCATGCCCGCTCGACGTCACTCCAGGGTTCCCAGCCCATCCCGCACAGGATATCGGCAACGTGGCCACGGGTCCGGGACCGGCCGGATGTCAGCGCCTGGATCAGGGACGGGACAGCAGCTTCCCCGAGCGCACCGAGAATTTCCCGGAGCGCTTCCTGTGCCTCCTCGTCCGTGTCGTCCAGGGCCCGGACGCACGCCTCCACGGCCGGCTCCCCGATCTTAACCAGGGCCATCGCCGCGGTGCTCCGAAGAGAGAGGTCGGAAAGCATCCCGATGAGCGGATCCACCGCAGCGAGACCGATCTCCGTGAGTGCCATGGCCACGAGCGGCCGGACCTCATCACCTGCCCGGTGCAGGAGATCGATCAGGGGGCCGACTGCGGCCTCGCCGACTTCCCCAAGGGTCCGGGCGGCATTCCACCATGACTCCTTATCCGGAGACTCCAGGATGCGGATGAGGGGAGCGACTGCGGCCTGGCCGTAATCCGCGACATCAAGCCACGCCTCGCCGGCAACGAGATAACGGATCGCTCCGGCGTCATCGGGAGGTTTCCACCCGAGTTCCCGGAGAACAGAAGCAGCAGATCTTCGGATGCTCCCTTCGGGTGCGTCAAGGGCCCCGACGAGGGAAGGGACCGCCGCATCGCCGATCTCCCGGAGCGCGTAGAGAGCGCCGAACTGCACCTCGCTGTCATCGCCGGCAAGTGCCGTGATGAGGGGCAGCACGGCGGGACCCCCGGTACGCACGAGCGTGGCAGCCGCCCCGGCCTGCGTCGCACTGTCCCCGAGCGCAGCGATCAGCGGCGGGATTGAACCTTCACCGATCAAGACGAGGGTTTCGGCAACGCACCACCGTCTCCTGTCACCTGTAAGAGCGAGAGCCCGGATCAGGGGAGTTACGGCATCGGCTCCATGCTCTGCGATGGCATCCATGGCACGTCCGCGGACTCCGGCATCATCACTGCCGAGGTCGTCGATGAGCGACTCCACCGGGCGTTCCTGGTCCACGGCAACCTCACAGGCAGCGGCCGCAGCCGCCGGCTCGTCCTCCTGCAGGAAGGCATCGAATTCGAGAAGACCGGACGTGGCGTCGACATCCCCCTCATCGAACCCGAGCATTCGCATGAGTTCGTCATCGGTGAGGGGACCGGACAGCGGGGCAGACCCGTCATCCGGGCTCTCCGGGAGCATCCGATCTCCCTCAGGTTCACCGGCGGGGAGGGCTGCACTCGCCTGGTCGGGGGAGTCGAGATCGTCGAACCAACGGAGGGTATCCGGGATCTTCTCAAGTCTCTCAAGGACGCTCGTCACATCACCGGCCGGGGATGGTTCAATGGGCGCATCGGGCGAGGAGAGTCCCGGCCCGTCCTCAGTGCCGCTCTCTTCAGTACCCCTCCTCGCCCAGTGCCTGAGGAACGAGAATCTGTTCGGCCCAAAAAGTCCGGGAAGGCCCACGATGGGGCATACGGCTTCGATCGTGGGAATCGATGGCAGATCCGGCACCCCCGCACCGAGCAGAACGAGGAGAAGGCACCCGCCCCCGAAGATCGCCCACACCAGGGTCCATGACGCCGGAGAAGGCGCACGACAACCATCAGGCCCGGGCGCGCACCCACCCGCAGATGCCGGCAACTCTGTCGCCACATCGTGCATTCCGGCTGCAGGATCAGCGAAAGAGCTGCCTGGGAATGCTGGTGGGTCTTCGGCGCACATTATGAGAACTCTACGTCTAAAAATTAAATATGTTTGTTTCCTGTGCCTGATCGATAAAAGAATTTTTAAATAACACCTGTTTCAGGAGGGCGGCGTCCGTCCCCGCCCGCCCCCGGACCGGCGGCACCCAGGTAGCGCTTGTACCAGACGAACCAGGGTGTATCGATGACACCGATGATACTCTTGCTGACGACCTGCCCGAGGATCAGGGGGAGCAGGGGAATCCCGGCGCTGAAGAAAGCGATGCTCACGAAGATGACGCTGTCGAGCGTCAGGTCGGCGACATCGGAGACCGCGCTCCGGAGGACGATCCGGTCGGGGTAGGCACGCTTCAGCCGGTCGAAGACGTAACAGTCGAGGTTCTGGCAGACCAGGAACGCAACCCACGATGCGAGGATGATCCACAGCCCCTGGGTGAAGATGCTCTGCCACGCCGTCTCGAACGCAAAGATCGGCGCCGGGGTCAGGGTGTTCGTCATGGCGATGAGGACGGCGAGAAGGATCTGCGAGAGGAGGGCAATAAACGTGGCGATACCGATATCGAACTCAATAAGCCGGGCCGCGATGATCTGGGAGGCACCAAGGTAGATGATATACAGGCCGGTCAGGGTGGCAAACCCGTACCCGGGAAACCGCCTGACGACTACGGCACCTGCATAGGTCGCGATGGTGAGACTGATCACCCAGTATATCCAGACGGACGGTATCGGCACGGGCAGAACTTCTTCGAAGAGCAGAGGTTGTCGGAGGAGTGTTTATCCTCCTGCCGTATTAACCTCCGTCGTCTGCCGGCCGATACGGCCCCGCAGCCAACCTGGAACAACCGGTCAGAAACCTTCGTTCATGATCCGATTGAGCTCTGAGCGCTTGATTCGCCAGGATCCCCCGCACTTGACCGCGGCGATCCGATCTTCCCTGATGAACTCCCGGATCCGGCCGGGGGTGAAGTTCAGGGTCGAGGCAACGTCGTCGACAGTGAGCATCGCATCGCCCGCGCTCTGGTGGTGGCCGCACCCGATCGTCTCCCAGTCCTCGTCCGGCATCATGATGGTGATGACCGGTTCGCCGTCGTCTCCCGGGGAGACCGTGGCTTTGAAGGTGAGGGTGGGGACGAGGCCGTTCTGGTAGAGGCTGACCTGAAACTCGAACTCCTCCTCGGTCGTCGTCAGGGCTTTATCCCTGAACGCATGAAGGGTGTCCCATAAGTTCTCCGTGACGGTATCCTGCGGGATGTTTGTAAACGGCACCATACTCTGCGCGGCCCGTGCCGAGACCGCGAGGGGGAGGGTGATGCCCATGTCCCTTCCCATCCGGGTGATCTCGATCAGATCCCCGTCGTCGATAGCATCCTGCCGGGCCTTCCTCTGCTGCTCCGGGTCCGCCAGCCCCCAGGTGTCGGCTGGTGTCTGTAATCGCACTCTTCTTATCTCCATGGATCATATTCTCCGGGGTAATTTCGCGCTCTTCTATACCACTATAGGGATACCGATCATAAAAGATTTACCAAATATTTCGCGAGATTTTGCGATTTCTTTAGCGCTAAAGGCTTATTCTAAGAACCCCGGCAGTGAATTGCGGCCATAATTTTGCAGAACTCCGGACACAACTCCAGGAGAAACGAGTATGGAGCATATAAGCGCAAAATAGCAAAGAATCAGGCCCAAAACCCCGGCCGTGAACTCCAATCCAGGGAGAGGGGCCCCGACAAAGCCTATATAGAAGCAGGGTGAGTCTTGAGCAGTGATCTCCCCCGTGACACCCGCCTCCGGCGATGCCTACATAACACTACTCGGACGCTCAACATGGGCGCTCGTCAACGCCTATCATGCAGTCCTGCGGGAGAAGGGGTTGCGCCCGAAACGGGTCTCTATCGTCACCGAAGAGCCCTACGCGGGAGATGCATCGACCGCAGCCGAGGCAATCCGGATAGTCTCCGAGGGATACGGGTTCGTTCCGGAGGTCCAGGTGGAGGTCCTGCCCGAAGCGGACTTTGTACGGGCGGGGCAGACGATCCGCTCGCTTGCCGGAGACCTTATCGGGCAGGGGTTCCGCGTGGCGATCGATATCACCTCCGGGAGGAAGGTCACGGTCGCCGGGGCGCTTATCGCGGTCACGCTCGCGGGACTTGATCTCCGGCACATCTACTACCTCGCCATGAAGAGTACCGACGACGTAGCAAAGCCGTACATGATGATCCCACACCAGATCCAGGAGATCCGGGATATCATGGAGGATGCGGGGGTGAGGCCATGAACGATGCGATCATCAGGGAGGACGAGTTGCAGGTTCTTCTCAACAGTCTCGACGAGATCCGCGTCTCGTACCCGCTCTACGAGGAGGACTTCCTCGTCGCACGCCCCGAAGGGACCGGCTTCCGGATCGAACTGCCCGCGTCCCCTGAGACCTTCCAGGGCTGGCTCACCGCGTACGGACCGATGACCGGCGAACTCCCCACCTACGCCGATCTCCAGGAATGCATGTTTGCAAGCGGAATCGCACGCTACGTGAACCAGGCCGCTTTTGATGCGATGCTCACATCCTACGGGCAGCTCAAGAAGACCGTCTTCTTCGGCCTGGATACGAACCTCTTCTACCACGGTTTTGCATCGAACAACCCGGAGATCAATCACTCCTCTTACCTGATCGTCGATACCGTCCGGGATGAGATCGCGTACGCCATCAACCGCAAGTACCCGGCAAAGCTGATCGGAGAGATGACGGCACACGCGCCCGGCTACCGGGAGTTGATCGGGGAACTCGAGAACAAGCGGATGAAACGGTCCCGGAAAGCGGCGTACCTCGCGCTGAAAGAGTATCGGACTATCCGCGACCGGGCGATGGAGATCGCGGCGCCGGGCCCCCACACGCATCTTTCCGAGGAGAACGACCGTAACATCGTGCGGGCGCTCCGGAAGTTCGAGGAAGAGCGGTATGCCCTCCCGGTTCTTCTCACCGCGGACATCTACATGGCAGACCTCTGCATGGCCGAGGGGCTCGAGTACTTCTACTTTGACCGCCCATACAGACAGGAGGCAACAACCTGCACGGCGCCGGCGTTTCGGCGGTTGCTCTTTGACCTCGCCGCCGTCTTCGGGTTCGTCGGATGCAACGGTTTCACGATCTTCGGTGAGTACGGCGGGAAGGGCAACGACCTGGACGAACTGAAGGTGCGCTTCGGAGACGATGTGGCCTACCGTGCATTTACAAGGGAACTGGAGATATGCAGGCGACTCTCAGCACTCGGCATAACAAGATAGAGGCAATCCTCTGCGACATGGACAACACCCTCTTTGACCTGGTGGGAGCGAAGCGGGAGGCATGCCGGTGCGTGGTCGACTACCTCGGGACCGGAGACCCGGAGACGCTTTTTTCGCAGTTTCTCCGCGGCATCCACGGGTTTGAGGATCATGCGAACATACGCGACTACCTAAACGATCTCGGGGTCTACGAGCCGGAGACATTCGAGGTTTGCTGCCGCACCTACGAGGACGTGAAACTCGACGGGGTCACGGCCTATCCGGGCGTTGAAGAGACGCTCCGGTGCCTGGAAGAAGCCGGGATCGGGCTCGCGGTCGCCACCGACGCAGAGTCGTACCAGGCACGCCGGCGGCTTGAGAAGACCGGGCTCATCGATCACTTCGAGGTCGTGGTGACCCCGGAGATATCGGGAAGACGAAAACCTGAGCCCGACTCCCTCCTCTACGCCCTCCGACAGCTCGACACGGCTCCGGCGAAGGCGATGATGGTGGGCGACAGCCTGGTCCGCGACATCGCCCCGGGGAGGCTGCTCGGCATGGTGACCGCCTTTGCCGCCTACGGCGACTGGCGCCGGAGCAGCGTAGCGAATGTCGAGGCAGATATCGTCCTTGCTGAGTTTGCCGAACTCCCGGGCCACGTGGGGATTCTCGGCAGGTAGGGAGTCAGCAGAGCGGCGACGGGGACTGCGACCCCGGCACCGGGAGGCGCGCTCCATGGACGATGATCGGCTGGTCGGTCTCCCCGATCTTTCCAAGAATGATTGTTTTTCCTGCCCGGGTCATCGCGAAGACCGGGATCGACGTCCCCGCCTGCAGGAGCGCGGTCTTCGCCGCCTCCTCCCGGATATGCTTTGAAGCGCAGGCGGTGAGCAGGTCGGCCGCGCCGGCCATCAGCGCCGCGTCTTCCCGCGAGATCCCGGTCGTGTGGACGGCGACGATCACGGCGTCGGGGAACCGTTCCCGGATAACCGCCGCCTCGGCGGCAACGGCGGTGGTCACGGCGATCCGCTGGTAGCCAAGCGTTGTCGCCAGGGCGACACCGGCGGCCTGGTCGATTGCGGCGGTCTCCGGATCGAGGACCACACCCCCGTTCTCCTCGATCCGTGCGATCACCTCCAGGATCGGGCTTGTCTTGACGAGCCCCGACATCCGACCGCCGATTCCCTGGATGAGGGCAGGGTTCGTCGCAACCAGCGTCCCGGCCCCGTCGGAGGCGATCACCGCGGCGTCAAGCTCCCCTCGCCGGATGGCGCTGCTCAGGAGTTCCGAAGCCCCGAAGATGACGAAGTCCGGCCCGGCAAGGACCTCCCGCTCCGGCGTGCACATCCCGAAGGACCGGATACGCGCCTCGATGTTCTCGCGTATCGCCTCAGGCGTCATCTCCTTGACCGGGCAGGCGAACCGCCGTGCCAGCGGGCAGTCTTTTATCTGCGGCGTCCCGACCTCGACCACCCGGCCGTTCCGGATCACGACCCGGCACCTGCCGGCGGCTTCTATGATATGCTCGTGGTCGCTCATAGACAGAGTTGGGTGGGTATAGGGAAATAATAATGTCTCACCCAGGCCCGGGTAAACGCTTATCAGATAGCCCTTCCTTCTGAGTGTAGAAGAGCTGATGATATACGAACAGCGGGAAGCCGGGGTGAGGGGACGTGGGCCGGATCTGTAGCCCGTTCGTCGTGATCGAGTGCAGCCGGCAGTGCGGCTTCTCCCGGATCTACAACGAGCCCAACGAGGAGCAGAGCAGGGAGATCGCCGATACCCAGACCTGCCCCGCCTGCGGCGCCCCGGTCCGGAGAAGGTTTTTCTGACGGCGGAAACCATGCCGGGGGAGCGTTACCGGGAGATCGACGTCGCCCGGGGCATCGCCGTCGTGACGATGATCCTCTTTCACTCCGCCTTCGACCTCAACTTCTTTGGAGTCCTGCCGCTGAACGTCTCCGGCGGGTTCCTCCGGATGCTCGCCTACCTGACCGCATCGACGTTCATCTTCCTGGTCGGGATCTCTTTCACCATCAGTTACGCCCGGGCTTCGCAACGGCTCGCCGGGCGTGACCTCCCGCTCAAGTACGTCCGGCGCGGCCTCTCGATATTCGGCTACGGCCTCGTCATCACCGCCGTCACCTGGCTCTTCCTGCCGTCGGCCTACATCGTCTTTGGCATCCTGCACTTCATCGGCATCGCAATCGTACTCGCGCCGCTCTTCGTGCGGTTCGACGCAGAAAAACTCATCATCGCGAGCATCGCCTGCCTCGTCGCGGGCTACGTCACCAACGCCGTTTCAGGGCCGTGGCCTCTCCTCTGGCTTGGCATCCATCCCGAATCATTCACGAGCCTCGATTACGTGCCGCTCCTCCCCTGGTTCGGCCTCGTCCTCGTCGGCATGGCCTGCGGGTCTCTCTTCTACCCGGACGGGAAGCGGGGCTTTGCGCTCCCGGTAGCGGAGCCGGCGTTCGCCCGGCCCCTCGATTTCCTGGGCCGGCATTCGCTCGTCATCTACTTCCTGCACCAGCCGCTCATCCTGCTCCTGATCGCGATCCTCGCGCCGGAGGCGGTGCCGGGGTTCTGGTGAGGAGGATCCGGGTCTTTACGAGGAACATGTTCCTGCAGGGCCAAAAGTTTGAGCAGCGAGGGTGTAGGGAGGGGCCGATGAAGAGTGACTACCATTCCGATAGGAACTTGAGCACTGTCAGGTGAGGGGAGAGGGGCATGCCCTCCGCCCCTCACTCAGAGAAGAGCGGGACGTCCGCAAAGGCCCGGACGTCAAAGACCCCCCGCTCCGTGACCCGGATCTCGGGAATGACGGTCAGGGCGAGGAACGAGAGGTACATGAAGGGGTTCGCGACTGCCCCGAGCCGCCGGGCATGCTCCTCGAGAGCCGCGAGCCGCCGCACGACCTCGGCGTGGGGGAGCGCCGACATCAGCCCGGCGCACTCGAGGGGGAGCGCGGTCACGTCGCTATTAGAGACCACCGCGAGCCCTCCTCCGAGCCGGACCACCTCGCCGACGGCGCGGACGATATCGACGTCACTGACTCCGACGGCGACGATGTTGTGGGAGTCGTGGGAGACCGACCCGGCGAGCGCCCCTTCCTGCAGGCCGAAGCCGTGAACGAGCCCGACGCCGGAGCCGCTCGCCCGGTAACGGTCGGTGACGACCGCTTTGAGAATGTCGCGGCCGATGTCCGGGATCCCGGCGGCGTCCACCGGAAAGCGCAGGTCCCGGGTCGTGATCTGGCCGGGCACGATCCCGATCACCCGCGCCTCTCCCCGGCCGGAAAGAAGGATATCGCGGGGTTCCGGCACGCGGGCGTGCAGGGGGGCCGCGAGGCAGGCCGGCGGACGGTAACCGGGGTCGATCACCTCGATGCCGCGCTTGAACGTCCGCAGGACGCGGAAACGGTCGAGGTCGTCGACGACGCAGAAGTCGGCGAGCCTCCCGGGAGCGAGGGCACCCCGATCGTGGAGCCCGAATCGTTCGGCGGCGGAGAGCGTGGCCATACGGAGCGCCAGTTCGACCTCGAGGCCGGACGCGACCGCAATTCTTACGCAGTCATCGATATGCCCCTTTCCGGCAAGCATGTCGGCATGACGGTCGTCGGTGGCAAAGCAGCACCGCGGCGCCGTGCAGGCGTTCACGAGCGGCAGGAGGTCCCTGAGGTTGTGCTCCGTCGAGCCTTCCCGGATCATGACGTACATCCCCCGGAGAAGTTTCTCCCGTGCCTCCGCGAGCGTTGTGCACTCGTGGTCGCTCTGGACCCCGGCGTAGATGTAGGCGTTCAGGTCCTTCCCGGAGAGGAACGGCGCATGACCGTCGATCACCTCGAAGAGGTCCATCTTCGCCCGGAGGTCCTGGTCGCCTGCGAGGACGCCGGGGACGTTCATCACCTCGGCGAGCCCGATGACCCCCTCCCGCCCCCGGAACCGGGCGAGGTCGGTGGCGGCAAGCACGGCGCCGCCCGCGTCGAGGGGCGTTGCCGGCACACAGGAGGGGAGCATGACCAGGATATCGAGCGGCGTCTGCATACTCTCGGCGAGCATATACTCGATCCCCGGCGCTCCGCAGACGTTGGCGATCTCGTGGGGATCGGCAATTACTGTCGTCGTGCCGTGGCGAAGGACGAGCCGGGCATACTCGGCCGGCGCGAGGAGAGAACTCTCGATGTGGACGTGGGCGTCGATCAGCCCGGGCACCACACAGGCCCCCGCGAGGTCGTACTCCCGCTCCGCTTCATACTCCCCGAGGCCGACGACATAGCCGTCCTTCATCGCAAAGTCCACGCGCTCCCAGATGCACGCGAACGGGTTGAAGACCTCAGCCCCGGAGAAGACGGCATCCGCCGGTTCAAGCCCCCGCGCCGCCGCGAGTCCAGTCGGGATCAGGCTGCTACCTCCAGGTCCCGGATGACAGACGTTCTCCGTTCATTACCGACGAATATGGTCAGAAAGACCTTGTACGAGCCAGGCTGCAGGCCGACCGGGATCGTGTATTCGTTCTCTCCCCGGTCGAGATTGATATACCGCGCTTCAGAGAAGGCTTCATGCTGTTCAAGCGCGACCACCTCCATGATCGTGACCTGGAGCACGGCGTTCTCAACGGGCTCACCGGTGTGCTCCACATGGACCTGCAGGGCGTCGCTGCTATACGTCACCTCCCCAAATGCCGTGGAGAGGCACCCGGCAGCCCCGGTGAGGACGGCAAGGGCCAGTATCAGAAGACTCACGTATTTGCTGGACATTCGCTCAGAGTACCGGAGACCCGCATGCCGTGCCGGCACGAGCACGGGCCATGTGATCCCTCCGGTCCTATAAATTCACCTCCACTCAGTTCATTCACAATTTTGGCTGCTATTATTAATACATTGTGAAAAAGACGGGCATTGCAAATGTTTCAGATCCCGGGCCGATACCGGAGAACCGTACCAGGCCAGGAGGCAGGACTCACCCCGGCCGCTCCGGAGAGGGGCGAGAAGCCCGTCCGGACCCGTTCCCCGGAACAGGGGGCCGGCGGATCGGCAGGAGCCCGGGCATCCGGGACGCACCCTATGGCGGTCGGAGCTGCCGGCAGAGGGGGGCCGTGCTGCAGCGGGTCTGGCCGGTACCCTGCCGCGGGGATCCCGCTGTCCCGGGATTAGTACGAAGGAAATCGGCAAATTACGGAATAGACAACATTCCGATTCAGAGCAACATTTAATATATGCTGATTATTATAATTTAATTAGAATGGATGCAGCAGACCGGGATTCCCGCCTGTACCGGATATTCCGGGAACTCCAGGAGAAGGGGCTGATCGATCGCAAGAGGAGGCTGGTGAGATGCACCTTCACATCCTCCCTGCGGGGATGCCCGGCGCTCAACTGCATCCGCTACCGGCGTTCGTTCTACGAGAGAAACCTCTCCCGGGCCAGCGACGACACGCTCCGGTTCGTGCTGCTCCACGAAGAGGGGCATGCTAAAGAAGGTTCTTCCTTCCTCTCTGCCCTCCCGGCCCTCCCGGTTCTCCTCTGCCTCATGCTCTTTGGGCATCCGTCCCTGCAGGAAGGAGGTCCTGGCGGTACAAAGTTCGTCTTCATTGCCCTCCTCCTCCTGACCGTCTTCTTCGCCTACCGGACATATTATTGCCGCATGTGCGACGAGGAGTTCACCGCCGACCGGTACGCGGCAGATGCGATGAGGTGTTGCTACCGGACCAGGGATCCCGGCGCCCTCCTCCAGAACCTCCTCTCCGGCCTACTGGCCGGGACGTCGACCCCACGCCGCACGGGGTCCGGTGATCTCCCGCAGATGATCTCCGGGCTTTTCTGTTCCAAACCCGACCATTGCCCATCCATCGCCGAACGCGTAGAGAGAGTCCGGGATGCAGCAGACCCCGAGGTCGGGGACCCCGCTGCACGCCGCACAGGCAGCAGCCTCTGGCGCTGACACCTGCTCTTCAAAGAGATGTAGCAAGGAGTCCCCCGGTTTTAACCCGGGGAGGAATTGCGTCTCCCATCCTGCGTTTGTTGGTTTTGGATATACCGCTGAATAATCTCTGCGGATACGTCCCCCGCAGTACCGACATAATAACTCGGAGACCACAATGTTCCTTTCCCGAGAGCATTCCTCAGCTCGGGATGTTGGGCAAACAACTGTTTTGCGGAGACGCCCTTAAGAATTTTGACAATGGCGGTAGGCGACTCGGACGGCGATGCAGACAGGAAGAGGTGGATATGATCCTCCATCACAACGAGCTCGAGGATATCCCAGTTTCTCGTATCCCAAATGGTTTTCAGGATTGATTCAGCAGATTTTGAGCTAGCGTCCACCAACACCTTCCGCCGGTATTTCGTACACCATACAACGTGATAATGGATAGAATATACTGCGGACGAAGCCTTCTTTTTTTCAGTCATGCGTTAATACCACAAGGTATTTATGGATTGCTCACTAATAATACTATTGATGCTGAAAACTATCCGGGTAAAGCTCCTTCCCACGCAAGACCAGAAGGAGATCCTTCTGGCAACCATGAAGGCAGTCAACTCGGCATGTAACAGCATCTCTGAGTTTGCGTTTCAGAACAAGGTGTTTAACCGA
>DASQ01000094.1 GCA_002503885.1 Methanoculleus marisnigri
TATGGGAAGACCCGGCGGATCAAGCGAGGGTTGTACCGGAGTGCTCTGGGCACCCTGATCAACGCCGACGTCAACGGCGCTCTGAACCATTTACGAAAGGTAGCCGGTGATTCCGTGGTTCCACGGATAATCGGTAGGGGCCGCGTCAACCGGCCCGTGCGAATAAGGACGTCTTTTGAACCGTCAACCTTCGCACCGATTAAATTGCAGCCCTGTGCCCCACAAGGGGCCCCCGCTGCAAGCCCCCGGTTTTAACCGGGGGTAGTTGACTCCAAGTATCTTCATGTTATCTCTCCTCGTAACGTTCTCCATCGATCCGCTCACCCGCAGCCTTATGGGATGTCGTGCGTGACGGCGATCTCGGCGTGGTACTCCCGGCCGCAGTCGCCGGGGAGTGGATCGACGGTGAAGATCTTCGTCTCGCCCGCCTGGAACCGGGGAGCGAAAATGGACTCGGTCGCCCGGATCATACCGCTCTCGTCATCGACGAGCATGAAACGGATGACGACGTTTCTCGCGGGTGCGTTGCCGGTATTGGTCACCGTCCCCGTCACAGCCCAGTAACAGGATGCGTCGGTTCGGAAATGCTTCTCCGGTGCGGTGACGCTGGCCGAGAGTGACGGCTGCGGCCCGGCGGGCGAGTAGGTGGTGTGAGCGGAGACTGTCGCCTCCGGCGTCGGCGCCTCCGGCCCCGCGGAGGTCCCCATGCAGCCTGCCGCGACGGCAGCGCAGACGAGGCAGGCGAGGAGCGGAATAACCATCAGGCTCTTTCCCGAAAGAGAGACATCCTGCATGATGGTTCATCGACCGGAGGATATATAACGGATCCGGAGGGGTATCCGGAAGATCCGATCTCCCCCTGCCCGGGTGGCGGGCAGGGGCAACGATTTATCTCTGCCGGGTTGAAGGGGCAGAGCGGGAAGACCCCCTGCGCAAGCGGGGGGTAGTTCACATGCTCCCCGGATAAGGAGCCGGGACCGGGAGGAGTACTGGTGAGCAGGGAGGCCGTAGAGACTATCGGGACCGTGAAGGTCTGCAACGCCGTAACGGGAGAGGTGGAAGAGGTTGAGAGGGTCGTCAAATCCGACGAGGAGTGGCGGCGCCAGCTGACGCCGGAGCAGTTCTCCGTTGCCCGGCATGAGGGCACGGAGCCGGCCTTCACCGGGAAGTACCGGGACTGCAAGGAGGACGGCCTGTATGTCTGTGTCTGCTGCGGCAACCACCTCTTCTCCTCGAAGACGAAGTTTGAGTCGGGAACGGGCTGGCCGAGTTTCAAAACGCCCGTCTCGGACTTAAACATCAGGACGGACCTCGATACCCGGTTCTTCATGAGCCGGACCGAGGTGCTCTGCAGGCGGTGCGACGCCCACCTGGGCCACGTCTTTGACGACGGGCCGCCGCCGACCCATAAACGTTACTGCATGAACTCGGCGTCGCTCCGATTCGTGCGGCAGAGGGACCTGCAGGGATGAGGTAGGGAGTCACGGCGCCCGGCCAAGAACCCAGACCGGGCTATCTTTGCCGATGCCGACCTCGAGATACGCACGGGAGGGGTCAAGATCCTCCGGCACCTCGAAGAAGAGGAATCCCTCGACAGACTCGTGTCGATCGAGAAGAACTGCGGAGTACGACCCTCCCCGATTGGTTGGCCCGGGCGCTTTTAACGGACGATAGGTCTCAGCGGCGTAGTGGAGGGTAAACGCGCTCTCCGCGGGGGTCCGGAAACGGGTGTTGACGCCTTCTCCCTTATGGCCGAGATGGCTCGCCTTGACAGCGGCGAGGAGGAAGGAGTTCCCGGGCGCTGCCGTGTATAAGGTCGGCTTCGTGCCGGAAGTCTGGAATGTTCCCACCGACGTTACCGTGCTGACGATCAGCGAGGCAGCGTTCTCCCCGCGGGCATCATCGTAACGGAACCGCTCGCCGACCTGCAGAGCGCCGGGAAACAGAAGAGCAGGCTCCCCGGTGAGGTTCATCGGGACGGTGGGAGCGTCCGAATTGCCGGCAGGAGAGCGGTTGCATTCCTGCAGGGCTTCAGAGAGGTGTTCGGCCCCGAGAGCAAGATGGTCCAGTGCATCGTCCGTCACGCTCCGGTTCAGGGGGGTGCTCCCGTTGAGCAGGGTGCCGGCTGCGGCGTACTCGTCGAGCGCAACGAAAAACTGCGCGTATGCGGATGCCATATCAGGAGAGACCTCGAGGGCGGCAGCCTCGGCACGGTATCCGTCCGCGAGGGAAGACATATTGGCCGCCCGGCTCTGGAGCCCCGCGTCGTCCTGGTCATACAGGGAACAGATCTGCTCCACGGAGACCTCCAGGAGCGGTATACTGGCCCCGGCGATCAGCGACTCCAGCCTATCGTCGTCGCTTGGGGGTTCTGAGAGAAGGGCCGTATCGTTTCCCGGCACCAGACCGGGGGAAGATGCGTTCACGGGAGCGCCGCCCTCCTCTTCCGGCAAAGCGGGAGAGAACGTTGCCCATGCTCCCGGGAAGAGGAGAATGCCGGAGAGAATCACTCCGATAAAGCCGATTACCAGCAGTACCCCTATGCGAGAGCCCCTCATTGTCGTAAACGTATCGCGCACAAAAGGATATTCGTTGCGATAGGGCCGGCAGACCGGCACGGCACCACCCCGGAATGCCGGGATCACAGCATGCCGGCGGACGGAACCGGCTACAATGTCTTCCCGAGTGCCCAGACAGGAGAACCATCCCCGAGGCTCACCTGGATAGAGCATTCACCCAGAGTGAGCGCCTCGGGAACATCAAAGACGATGTATCCTGTTTTCACCTCGTACCGGCCCAGCGTCGCCGCAGCATACGGCTCCCCGAGCGACGTCCCGGGTGCCAGCGTTATCGGGGAGTAGGATGTCCCACGATACCGGAGCGTAAAATCGCGAGGGGCCGGGGTCCGTATGGTATACATCCTGTTCTCGCTTTTATGGGCCAGGTTCGTAACTTTCACCTCAACGAGCAGGAACATCCTCCCGGGTTCTGCCGCAACCACTTTTCCACTCCCATCGACGAAGTAGAAGAGACCGGTGCTCCTCGCCGACTCCAGTATCAGGGAGATCTCGTTTGCACGGCTCCGGTCCTCGTAGATGTATCGCTGCAGGAGCGCCAGTTCTTCCCCGGATGCGGACCCGGCGTATAACCGGGGCAGGGAGAAACTGGTCGCCACGATCTCTTCGGGCGCCTCCAGCACCGGAGACTGCAGGTATCCAAACGCTTCACCGAGATGGTTGGACCCTTGCCGGTTCCCCTCGAGGGCTGTATCCACGATCGTCCTGTTAAGAGGGGCATTTCCCTGCAGCGCCTCGCCGGCCGCCCGATACGACTCGAGAGCAAGAGTAAATGAGGTCTTCAGGGTTTCCCGGTCGCCTGAGACATCCAGCGCCGTTGAATCCTTCAAAAGACCTATTGCAAATGCCTGGAGCGTTGCGCCGCTCTCCTTTGCCAGCTGCTCGTCCCAGGCGTAGAGGGCGTAGGTGTTCTGCACGGAGAGCAGCATGAGCGATACGCTGTTCTCTTCGACCAGCCGGACCAGTTCGTCATCGTCGTAGTCCGGGACGGGCACCGTGCTGTTCTCAGACGTCTCGTTCTCGTCCGGGAGGGTGGGAGAGCCTGCCGTCCCCGGCAGGGGCCCGGGGGTGAGGTTCAGGGGATGACCGCTCTGGAGCCGCTCCAGAGCCCCGCCGAGGAGACAGGAGATGTTCCGGGCGGCGGCCGGCTGCCCGCCATCGGGTGTGCCTGAGCCGGCGGCCTCCGGTGGTGCCGGGGAGGGGCTGAACAGGATGGCCGTGAAGGTCAGGAGGGCCAGTATCATTGCAACGGCATCCGGGAGGTCCACAGTGGTTGTACATCTCCCCGTTCCAGGACAAAAACCTTCCCCGGAGGCCGGCGCTCCGGAACCTTTCTAAGGAGAGATCGAGATTCCGGCTGCAGTTAGAGGAGGTTTCCGGACGCCCTGCCGGAACGGCGCGCGGATGCGAAGGGTATCGGGACCTTCGTCACTCCCCCGCCCCAACAGCGCGAACCATTATCCTCCGCCGGTACCGACCTCTGAGGCGTGACTGCCCATTCATCTGCCTGGGACGACGACTACCGGAGGCGGGGAGATCTCTGGGGCGGAGCGCCGGCGCCGCTCCCGGACCTTCCGGCAAATGCCGCCGTCCTGGAACTCGGCTGCGGGAACGGCAAGACCCTCGCGGCCCTTCTTCGGCGGTCGGCGCGCGTGACCGCGGTCGACGTCTCTCCCCATGCCGTCGCCCTCGCCCGGCGGCACCCGGGGACGGCGGCGGCATGCCTCACCGTTGCCGACGCCCGCTGCCTGCCGTTCTGCAAGGCATCTTTCGATGCGGTCTTCCTGGTCCACATCACCGGCCACCTGCCCGGCCCGGGCCGGAAGGCCGTGGCATCCGAGGTCTGCCGGGTGCTCAGGCCCGGCGGCGCGGCCTTCTTCCGGGGGTTCTCCGTCGAGGATATGCGCGCCGGGAAAGGAGCGGAAACGGAGCAGCAGACCTTCCAGAGGGGCGACGGCATCATCACCCACTACTTCACCGAAGACGAGACGGCGGAACTCTTCGCACCCCTCGTCCCGGTCTCGGTCCGGACATGCCGCTGGCAGATGCGGGTGAGGGGCAGGGACCTCCCCCGGGCCGAGATCGAGGCGACTTTTCATAAGACGGTCTAGTGGCGGGAAACGGGTTTTGCGCACCCCGCCATCCCCCTCCCCCGGCCCCTGCGGGAGCCGGAACCGGAGACGAACATACCTTTTTTACGCTTCCGGATCGAGATATAGTACCAGGATACGGGAAACCCGGGAGTGAACGCAGGCAAAAACGGCTCCTCTCCCGGGCCCCCGTGCAGTAAGGTCAACCTTTTTTGACACCCGAACAAAATAACAGGAGAGGAAGAGAGGTTATGTGCATTGCAATGCCTGCTGAGGTACTGGAGATCAAAGAGGGCAACATCGGCGTCGTCGACTTCGGAGACCTGCAACAGGAGGTCAGGCTCGACCTCGTGGACGTGAAAGTCGGGGAGTTCGTGCTCGTCCACGTCGGGTTCGCCATCCAGCGTCTCAGCAGAGAGGAGGGGCTTGAGACCCGCGAGGTCTTCAGGCAGGTCTACGCTGCGATGTCGGAGGAGTGATGCACGAGTACAGCATCGCCTACGACATCTACACGACCGCCCGCCGGGCCGCGCTTGATAACGGCGCAAAAGAGATAACATGCGTCTCCGTGGACGTCGGCAAGATGGCTATGGTGAACCCCGAGCAGGTGGAGTTTCTCTTCAAGATCATCATCGAGGACGACCCGCTCTTTTCGAACGCCCGGCTCTCGTGCCGGGACGTCGAGGCGCGCAGCCGCTGTTCCTGCGGCTATGAGGGAAACGAGCGGTTCGTCTGCCCGCAGTGCGGGAAACTCCCGGAGATTGTTGCAGGAATGGAGATCGCAGTCACAAACATCGAGATAGAAGTGGACGAAGAATGAAAGTCAACCTCATGCACGGTGCCGGCGGCGAGGTGATGGGCGAGCTCTTGCGCGTCCTCACCAACCTCAAGCACAACAACGCCGGGGGGATAGGGCTCGAGTCGCTTGACGACGGCGCGGTCATCCCCTTGAACGGCCAGAACATCGTTTTTACGACCGACAACCACGTAGTCTCGCCGATCTTCTTTCCCGGCGGAGATATCGGGCGTATCGCAATCTGCGGGACCATCAACGACCTTGCGATGATGGGCGGGCGGCCGATCGCCCTCTCGTGCGGCATGGTCATCCCCGAAGGTTTCGAGGTTGCCGACCTCGAGCGGATCGTCGCGTCGATGGATACGGCACTCGGCGAGTGCGGGGCAAACCTCGTCACGGGTGACACCAAGGTCCTCGAGCGGAGCGCGCTTGACACCATCGTCATCAACACCGCCGGCATCGGCGTCGCCGAGCGGGTGGTGCGGGACAACGGCCTTCTGGTCGGGGACAAAATCATCGTCAGCGGCACCATCGGCGACCATGGCATCGCCATCATGGCCCACCGCGAGGGGTTCGATTTCGGCGGCCAGATCCACTCCGACGTCGCTCCCCTCTGGACGCTCGTCGAGCGGGCGCTCGCCGCCGGGGATATCCACGCCATGAAAGACCCGACAAGGGGCGGGTTTGCGAACGCCATCAACGAGATGGCGAGAAAGAGCGGTGTCGGGGTCGTCATCGAGGAAGAGGCCCTCCCCTTCCGGGCGAACGTCCGGAGCGCCGCCGGTATGCTCGGCCTCGACCCGCTCGAGGTGGCAAACGAGGGCAAAGTCATCATGGGAGTCGCACCCACCGATGTTGAGGCCGTCCTCGCGGCACTCCGGTCGCATCCCTACGGACAGGACGCCGCGATCGTCGGCGAAGTCGTTGAAGGCTCCAACGTGATAATGCGGACCGCTATCGGCGGAGAGCGGTTCATCGAACCGCCGATCGGCGACCCGGTCCCGCGTGTCTGCTAGGAGACGACCATACCTTTTTACATCTGCCCTCGATCCTGCTGATTTATACATCGCTGTTATGCAGTCTTATGGAGAGGCGTGAATGATGGAAGAAGCAGGCATCGAGGTGCGCCTGGTGGATGTCTGGGACGTAGAGACGATCGCCGACCTCTACCGGGCGGGGGGCTGGTGGAACGAGAAATGGAACCCTGCCAGCCTCGGCGGCCTCATCGCCGGAAGTTTCGCGTTTGCCGTCGCCATCGACCCTGCGACCGGCAAAGCGATCGGCATGGGCAGGGTGATCTCGGACGGGGTCTCGGACGGCTACATCCAGGACCTGGTCGTCCTCCCCGGGCACCGGGGCAGGGGCGTCGGAACGATGATCTTATCAGCGCTGCTGGATTATTGTACCTCTGCAGGTGTCGCCTGGGTCGCCCTTGTCGCCGAACCCGGGACTGAAACGTTCTACACCGCGCTTGGGTTCCGGAGAATGGAGGGACACATACCCATGCGGTGGTATCCGAAAGACTGGTGAGACATGCTGAAATTTGCTGACTTTAACCCCGTGAGGTTAGACGATCGCGACCTCTTTCTGGAGCACTACCGGCAGTACCCCCAGGTGCACAGCGACAACACGTTTGCGAACATGATCTGCTGGAACCATTATGCAGATTACCGGTTTGCAAAAGTCGAAGGGTCGATCATCCTCTCAAGCACCATCAATAATGTCACGTCGTTCCGGATGCCGATCGGCCCTAAAAACCCGGGCCTGGTCGAGGACGTCATCGATCTCGCGGTGAGGGAGGGCGGCGACAAACCCCTGTGGGTCCTCGACCCGGTAAATGAAGCGCTGATCCGGGAACTCTACCCGGCCCTTCCCCTGCACGAAAACCAGGACTTCTTCGACTACATCTACCGGACCGAAGCCCTCGCCGACCTCGCCGGGAAGGGCTATGCCACCATCCGACGCCAGGTTAACCGGTTTGGGCGGGAGTATGCGTATACGGTCGAAGCAATCACGGAAGACAACATCGACGAGGTCTGGGAGTTCCTGGTCGTCTGGTGCGAGTGGCGGGACTGCGACTCCGAGCCCATCCTCGCGGCCGAAAAAGAAGCCATCCTCTTCGCCGTGACCCACTTCTTCGCTATCGGGCTTGAGGGGTGGATAGTCAGGATCGGCGGAACCATCGGCGCGATATCGATCGTCGGGCGGGTCAACGCGGATATGGCGGTCGTCCACTTCGAAAAGGCGCTCCCCGAGACCTACCCGAGCATCTACAAGGTGATCACGACCGAGACGGCGGCGGGGCTCCGGGACCGCTACCGCTACGTCAACCGGGAGTGCGACATGGGCGTGCCCGGTCTCCGCGAATCAAAGACGCGTTACCACCCGGCGTACATGGTCGAGGTGCACTACGCGAACCGGGACGACCTGGAGGCGTGCTGCAGGTGACCGCCGATCTCGTGCTCCGGAACGTGGTGCTCCCGACGGGACGGCGCGCCGACATCGTCATCGCCGGGGGTGTCGTCCGGCACGTCGGGGCAGCGGTGCGTGCCGATGAGACGATCGACTGCAGCAGGCTCACCTGTCTTCCGGGAGCGGTCGATATGCACGTCCACATGCGGGGAGGCATGCAGGCAGAGAAGGAGGACTGGCGGACGGGCACCATGAGCGCGGTCGCCGGCGGGGTGACGGTGGTCGTCGACCAGCCAAACACCGTCCCCCCGATCACCACACCCGGACTCCTCCGGGCCCGTGTCCGCGAGGCGGAGGAGCATGCCGTCTGCGGGTTTGGTGTGAACGCAGGCGTCGTGCCGGGCGCCGACCTCCCGGGCATGTACGATGCCGGCGCGATGGCCTTTGGCGAGACCTTCGCGGCACCGTCGAGTTACGGCGAGGGACTCGACCCGGATACCCTCAAGGAACTCTTTGCCCGCATCCATGCCCTCGGGGGGCTTGCCACGGTGCACGCCGAGGAGGTCATCGGTCCGGCACCGGCAACCCTCGCCGACCACGACCGCGCACGCTCCGGCGCAGGGGAGGCGCGGGCCGTGCGGGCGGTCTCTGCCCTCGCCCCGGCTGAAATAAGGCTCCACTTCTGCCACCTCAGCACCGCCGCCTCGGTCGAGGCCGCACGCGGCACGGTGGAGGCGACGCCGCACCACCTCTTCCTCGCGCGTGGCATGTTCGAGGAGGACGACACCCGGGCCCGGGTGAACCCCCCGATCAGGGACGAGGAGACCCGGCGCGATCTGTGGTCCTGCTGGGATAAGATCGACGTCGTCGCCTCGGACCACGCCCCGCATACGTTCCACGAGAAGGCGCTGCCGTTTAAGACCGCTCCCTCCGGTGTCCCCGGGGTCGAGACGATGGTGCCGCTCCTGATGGCGGCGGTGCGCCGGAGGCGGATCACCCTTGCCTCGGTGATCGAGAAGACGTCGTGGAGGCCTGCCGCCATCCTCGGCATCCCGCGCGCAGGGTTCGAGCCGGGCGACCGGGCGGACTATGCCCTCTACCCGGACGAAGTCACCCGCATCGACGCCTCGCGCCTCCACGCAAAGTGCGGCTGGTCGCCGTTCGAGGGGCTCGATGCAGTCTTCCCAAAAGAGGTGGTCATCGGGGGGAAGCGGGCCTACGCCTGCGGCGATTACCGGGAGGCGTGTGCGGCTTGGTATCCCGGGCAAGGATATTTATCCCGGGAAAATAAATACTACAAAGCCGATAAAGCACATCTTTAGGTCCCCGGGTGATCATCTGGCGAGACGCCTGGATATGATCCGCGGGACAACCCAGGTGCGCGACAGGCACGCCTGGCATATGGGTACGATCGGGTGAGGATCGGCAGCAGCCGCCTGTGAGCATCGATCGTTAGTGCCGGGCGACATCCCTTTACGAGGCCTTTTCTTATGGAACCCTATCTCGACGCCGTCGTCGAAACCGCGCACGGAGTGGTGATAGCGCTTGACGTAACCGCAGGCGCAAAACGGTCTATCTTTCCGGCAGGCTACAACGAGTGGCGGAAGAGTATTCGATGCCAGGTGACGGCCCCTGCCGTCGGCGGGAAGGCTAACCGTGCCATTATCGACCTCCTCGCAGAGACGTTTCGCATACCTCGCGCCGACGTGAGCATCATCGCCGGACACACGTCATCCTCAAAGACCGTGGCGATCGTCGATGTATCGAAGTCCAATGTGGTCGCATGCCTGAAGGCCGCCGGTGCCTGACCCGGTACGGATGAACGAACCAGGAGCACCGTGACGAAACGGCTTTCATCACGGGAGAACTATACTGTGAGATATATTCAAATGCGCCCTTCGTGAGGCCTGTTTCTTGGATTTCCGCTTTAAAAAATCTTGCGTTTAAACCCCCATCTGATTTAAGTAATTGCACCCTAGATATATAATTGACCCCTATGCCCGCGCGCATGAATACCTGCGTGGCATACGGCGATCAGATTTACCTTCAAGGAGGAGACTCCATGTATTCACCAGAAACTACAAAGTACCTCATTCATCTTACTCTGCAGATCGAGGGGGTGGTCGATAAGCCCGACGTAGTGGGTGCCATCTTCGGTCAAACCGAGGGTTTGCTCGGCGAAGACCTCGACCTGCGTGATTTACAGAGAACAGGTCGTGTCGGCAGGATAGACGTTCAGATAACCACGAAACGGGGAGAGACAAAAGGCGAAATACTCATCTCGTCCTCGCTCGACCGGGCGGAGACCGCGCTCCTGGCATCATCGCTCGAGACGATCGACCGGGTCGGACCGTGCACGGCCCGGGTGAAGGTCGACCGCATCGAGGATATCCGGGTGACCAAACGGCGCAAGATCGTCGAGCGCGCTAAAGAACTTCTCCTCGAGGATTTCGATGAAGGCGCTATAAACAGCGACGATCTGCTCGACGAGGTCAGGGAAGTCATCAGGATAGAGAAACTCGAGTACCTCGGTGAAGAGCGGGTGCATGCCGGTCCGAACGTCATGGCCTCCGACGCCATCATCATCGTCGAAGGACGGGCCGACGTCATCAACCTGCTGCGCTACGGGATCAAGAACGCGGTTGCAGTCGAGGGGACCAACGTCCCGCGCATCATCATCGACCTCTGTTCGCAAAAGACCGCGACGACCCTCCTCGACGGGGACCGGGGCGGGGAACTGATCCTCCGCGAACTCCTGCAGGTCGCCGAGATCGACTTCGTGGCATACAGCCCGCGGGGAAAGAGCGTCGAGGAGATGAGCCGCAAGGAGATCGTCAAGGCGCTCCGGAACAAAGTGCCCGCGGAGGTGATCACCGACCATACCCCCGACGAGGAGGGAGTGGAGCGGATCCCTGCCGGTGCATACGCGGCAACGGAAGACGAGCAGCCGCCAGAGCAGCAGAGAGAGAGGAGCCAGAAACCGCCCTCGACGCTCGGCGAGCACATGGCCGATGTCCGGAATAGAAATATTGCACGGTTCCTCTCCCCGGATTATACCGTCCTCTTAGAATCGAACGCTACCGATGTCGAGGGCGCACTCCAGAACCTGAACGGCGATGTTGAAGGGCTTGTCGTCGATCGCATCATCGACCAGAAACTCCTCGATCAGATCGGGGGAAGGGATCTCGAGTTCGTAGCTGCCCGGGACTTTAAGGGGATTATAAAGCGCCCCCTGTCCATCAGACTCATAAAGATCGGGTGAAGGCTATCGAGGGTGCAAATTTATATATATTTACATCCACCATTTTTATCTCTGGGAGAGAATATGCACAAAGAAGAGTTAATAGCCTTACATGGGATTCTCACTGAGATTAAAGACTTTTTTGAAATGCAGAACCCGGAGTTGAAATTCTCGCAGTATTACGCGCTGAAGATAGACCCTTCTCAGGTGCATAAGAGCAAAATGGAGCATAAATATGCTATATTCGTGCTCGGAACGGAACTGGCGAATGCCATGAAAGATGTAGAGTTCTCGTCATCGGGCCGGATCTCAGCCCGGATGAAGGAACTTGCAGAGAAGACCTTAAAAGAGATCGAGTATCTCGATTGAGAACGCCCGATATCCACGTCTCACCCTTCAATACGACACCGGGGGCCTAAGCCCCTTCGATCCTCTCCTCAGGCACGCATCTCGCGTTCACGTTCGATGAGGTACGTAGCGAGCAGCTTCGGGATGGGAGCTGCCATGCAGTGCCAGTTCGGCGTCCCGTTCACCTCAAGGACCGTGTAGCCTTCCCGGTCCCGGAGGAGATCGACGCCGCAGTAGTCGATCCCGACCGCCGATGCCGACGCCTCGGTGATGGCGCGCATCTCCTCGTCGATCGGGACCGGCATACCGATCCCGCCCTGGTGGATGTTGTGCATCAGCGTATCGGATACCCGGGTTATCGCGCCGACGGCCTCCCCGCCAAGGACGAAGACACGAAAGTCCCGGTCATTTGGCACGTACTCCTGCAGGTACCAGGGTCCCGGCCCGAGGTCGTCGGGGTCCGTCACCAGCCGGATACCGTTTCCGTCGTACCCGTAGAGCGGCTTATAGACGATCTTTCCGTGCCGCAGAAGAAAGTCCCGTGCCTGCGTCTCCGATCGCATGTAGCCCGTCTCCGGTGTCCGCACTCCATTCCGTAGAAGGAGAGCGGACGTCATCACTTTGGATGCACAGGCAACGATGCTCGCGGGGGTATTGATCACCCGGTTATGGAGCGAGAGCACGTTTAAGGTCTCGAACTGATGCCCGTCCTGCCGCATCCCGCAGACCCATACGAGTTCATTCTCAAGCCCGGAGTCGAGGGGGTCGATTGCACCGAGGTCAAGGACCCCGTATCGGGCATCGGCTCTCTCCAGCTCCCGTATAACAGCGCCGGTCGAGTTGTCGTCCGGCGTATCGGTCGGTTTTGGTACGATCTGGATCATACGTCTCACATCCCGCTCCCGGGGCTGACAGGAATTTCAGTACCATTTTGTACCTTGCCGGATATAATCGGTAGGGAAGAATACCATGCAAAAGAACCGGGTCTGTGTCATCGGGTGCGGCAACCCCCTCATGGGAAACGATGGGGCGGGGATTCTAACGATGCGGCTCTTCGAAGGGAAGTTCCCGGACGTCGACGTGATCGACGGCGGCACCGGGGGTTTTGGCCTGATCCCCCTGATGGAAGGATACGAGAAGGTGGTGATCGTCGATGCGATGGTGGGTATCGGCGACCGTATCGGCGACGTCCTCACGTTTGAAACGCCGCCATCCTGGGATCTCCCGGCATATGCGCTCCACGATATCGGGATTGGGGAGGTGGTAACGATAGCCCGCGAACTCGGATATGCTTCGGATATCGTGACCGTCGGAATTGAAGCAGGCGAGATCCAGGCATTCAGTCAGGAGATAGACCCGGCGGTCGAAGAGGGGATCCGGGTTGCCGGGCAGGTGATCCTGAGATTCTTGCAGGAATGGACCGGGGAGTCCGCGAGTATCTTCTGAAGGCGCGTCACTGGAGCATCCGGATCTCTGCGTATCGGCCTTATCTTCAAAGATATAAATGGCAAGATTTATTTCATACTACAGAACTAAAGTTGTCTGAATGCAACTGCCACGCGGTCGGTTCCATCGCCTTCTCAAGTCCACGACATCCCGTGCCTTGATAGAAGAGATGGGCTCAACACAGTTCACCGGGATCTGCACGATCGTCCTTGGCAGCGAGAGTGCTACCCTGGTGCTGAACGAAGGTCAGGTGGTGCTTGCCGAGCAGGGGGACTTGAAGGGGCAGCACGTGCTGGATGCGATGTTGAAGGGCGAAGAGAACGAAGTGGCAGCAGAGTTGAACCTTCTGACGCCTGAACAGGTCCGCCTCGCCCTGGAGTTCAACCGACCATGTACGACCGGCGATCCCGCAGGACAGGGAAGACCGTCGCCGGGTAAGGCCACTCCGGGAGGGACGAGGCCGTCCGCGACGCCGAAGAAGGCCATTGCGGTAGCCTCGCCGAAGCGCCGGCAAGAGCAGCCTGCCGGGGTACACCATATTCCCATGCCGGGAGTCAAATCCGTGAAGGAGACGGCCGAGGCGTCCCAATCAGGAAGCGACGAGATTGACACGCTCGTCCAGAACATGGAAGAGATGGACGTCGATCAACTGATCAGCAGTTTCAGGGTAAACTGCAAGAATATGCTCCGGAGGATCCATCTCGATCATCTCATCCAGGACAAAGAAACGTAACAGATGCAGGGGTGGACAACAGAATGGACTCGACAGGCATCATCCAGTTTTTACTCATCATCCTCACAATAGCGGTGGTAGCCGGCTTTGCCAGTACCGCGTATTACCTTGCGGAGATTCGTCGGACTCTCAACAGGCCCGCTTCCCCACGGGCTCCAGCAACGCCGGAGGAGCCTTCGGACCCCACCGGGTCCATGCCCCTCCCCCTCAGCGATATCGATCCTCGGAGTACAGGAAGTCTGGAGGAGTCTCTCAATGCAATCAGCGAGAGATATGGTCTTTCGTCCTTCACGCTGGCGACCGTCGACGGCCTCCTGATCGGCTCGACGAGGCCCGGCGCCGAGGACGAGGCCGCGCGGTACAGTTATCTCTACACGCAGGGGAAGTTGCATGACGAGGCCGGAGTTGAACTCCTCGGAGTCCCCCACCACGGGGAGACGGTGGTCGGCATCGCCCACCTTTCTGAGCATCTCTCTGCTGAACAGATGAGCACACTTGAACAGGATATCCAGGACACCCTGCAGCACTGGGTGTAAGGCCGGAACAATCAGGACAACGAGTGATTACATGGTAAAAGTATACACGATTGCGTCCGGTAAAGGCGGGACCGGCAAAACAACGGTCACAGCAAATCTGGGGCCGATGCTTGCTCAATATGGAAAGAAGACATGTATTCTGGATGTCGACGTCGGAATGGCGAATCTCGGGCTCATTCTCGGGCTTGAGAACCTGCCGGTGACCCTGCACGAGGTGCTGGCAGGCAAAGCCCGCGTCAGGGATGCCATCTACGATGGGCCGTTCGGCGTCAAGGTTGTCCCGTGCGGGCTCTCGTTACAGGGTTTCCAGCAATCGAACCCGGATCGACTCAAGGATATCATGGCAGACCTCGTGAGCGAGTTCGACATCCTGATCCTGGATGCTCCTGCGGGGATCAGCAAGGACGGCGTCATCCCCCTGACTGTTGCCGACGGGGTGATCCTTGTCGTAAACCCAGAGATCTCCTCGATCGTCGACGCCTTAAAGACAAAGATCCTGACCGAGACGGTCGGCGGCCACATCGAAGGGGCGATCATCAACCGGGTTGTCGGTAGTGGGGACGAGTTCAACCGCGCACAGATGGAGAAACTCCTCGGGGTCCGGGTGCTCGGGGTCATACCGGAAGACCCCAACGTCCGGCGCGCGTCTGCCGGAAGGTCGCCGATCGTGGTGAAGTATCCGACATCCGGGGCATCGAAGGCATTTAAGCGCATCTCTGCCGATGTAGCCGGCATCGAGTATGTCGAGGAGGAGACGCCCGAACTCCGGGAGAGCTTCGTCGATCGGCTTGCCCGTGCTCTCTTCCGGGCAAAGGCCTGAGGATTGCCCGGCCGATCGCTCTCATTACCGCCTTTCTCTTTTTGGTCTTCACCACGATTGCAGCGGCAGGCGGAGATCGGACCCGTGCGAGCGTTGGGTCGAACTCACCGGTACCGGTCATCCCCGGGGTTGCAAGGGACGCACGATGCGCCCGGGGTAAAGACCGTCTAAAACAGCCTACCACACCGGCCGGATTCTGCCGTCAACCCGAGGGTGGGGCCATTTACCCTTACGAATCCCCAGGCCCCCCGTATGGCCAGAAGGTACGGTGAAACCGCATAGAATCCGGTATTCTCTCCCGAGACGAAGAGGCTTGCAGCGAACAAACTATATATTTTTAATAGCAGGAAGTGGTAATCACATTCAGAGGGCTCGTAATGGATATACATGTGGATAAGGACGCGTGCGTCGGATGCGGTCTCTGCGTCAAAGACTGCCCGATGCACGTGTACGAACTCCAGAACAACGTGAGTGTCGCGGTCAGGCCGAATAACTGCATGGGATGTCTCTCCTGCCATGAGATCTGCCCGGCCCAGGCACTCGAGCACCGCGGCATCTACGCTGCCAAGAGGCATTACATCGACATTAAGGTCTGTGAGATGCTTCGGAAGGTGGTCTGATGAGCGCGGGATACATCGATGAACTGCATGAGGCCTTTCACTCCGATCTCGTCTATCGCTCCGAGGATATTCCCCTGGAGTGTTCGCCGAAGCCAAAAGAGATGGAACAGACGCTCCACGGCGTGATGAAACTCAACGGTCTCGTGATCAGGTCGCTTGAGGAGATCGCAGGCAGGGGGGCAAACGCAGTCACCTACCGGGCCGGGAAGAAGTTCGGCCACGAGGTCGCCAAATACTTCCAGAAGCGCGAGGACGTGGAGGGGGCGCTTCACGAACTCTCCGACCTGCTTCGCGGCCAGTACTCCTTCGAGGTCTGGAAGCCCGAGGATAAGGAGACGTTCATCATCGAGGAGAACGGCGAGACCTTCATCTACCTCGTCTTCCACGACTGCATCGTCCGCCAGACGCTCCGGCGCAACGGTCTCGACCAGGGCGGTCCGCTCTGCCAGACGCTATTCGGCTACGTCGTCGGCGCGATCGAGGAGATCACCGGCAGGAAAGCCAAACTGGAGATCGTTCACACCGGCCCGAACGCCTGCTTGAAGAAACTGATTCTGAAATGAGGCAGAATGATAAAGATTGCTATTGAAGAACTGGCAGGGTGTTCGGGATGCACGATTGCGGTGCTCGATCTCCACGAGATGCTTCTGGATGTCGTCGCGGAGGCGGATATTGTCTACTCTCCGGTGATCATGGACGTAAAAGAGCCCCCTGAAGGCATCGATATCGCGTTCGTGACCGGGGCAGTCCGGAATGAAGAGAACCGCGAACGCCTCGAGAAGATCCGGAAGCGGTCGAAGACGCTCGTGGCGCTCGGCACCTGCGCCTGCTACGGTGGGATATCGGGCCTCTCGATGCTGAGCTCGAACGAGGACCTCTTCTCCTGCGTCTACCGGGAAGTGGAGACGGCAAAGCCCAACGGGGTTATCCCGACAGACGTGCCTCCGTTCCTCTACCGGGTGTTCGCGGTGGGAGACCTTGTAAAGATCGATTACTACGTCACGGGCTGTCCGCCTAAAGAGGCGTTCTTAAAGCAGATCATCCCGGCGATGATCGCGGGCAATACCCTCGAACTCTCACGCAAATCGGTCTGTGCAGAGTGCGACAGGATCATGGGGCAGGTAGAGAACTGGACCCTCAAGCGGCGGCACGAGGGTGTTCCCGACCGTGAGCACTGCCTGCTCGGGCAGGGATATCTCTGTCTCGGGAGCGTCACCTTCGGGAGATGCGGGGCGTCGTGCCCTAAAAACAACATCCCATGCCACGGATGCAACGGCCCGTCGCTCGATATCCTCCGTGAGCCCTGCCGGGACATCCACGGCATGATGGTGCGGAGAATTTCGGATCTCACCGACAAGCCACAAAAAGAGGTGGAGAAGGAACTCTACGACGTCGCCCACACGATGTACGCCTTCACCATCGGGAGCCTGATCATGGAGGATAAAGAGACGTCAAAGATCCGGGACCTCGTTAAGGAGAGGAGCAAATGAAGGAGATCACGATCAGCCCGGTGACCCGGATCGAAGGCCACGCCGGCGTCAAGATCTTCCTCAACGACCAGGGAGAAGTCGACTCGGCCCACTTCCAGGTCGTGGAACTGAGAGGATTTGAGAAATTCCTCATCGGCGCTGCAATCGAGGAAGCACCCCGGATCACGCCCCGCATCTGCGGGATATGCCCCTCGGCGCACCACCTGGCGGCGGCGAAGGCGACCGACCAGATCTTCGGTGTCGAGCCGCCCGCGACCGGAAAGAAACTCCGGGAACTCCTCAGCGTCGGCCAGTTCGTCCATTCCCACGCCCTCCACTTCTTCATGCTCGCGGCCCCCGACTTCATCCTGGGCCACGATGCACCGGCGGAGACGCGCAACGTCATCGGGCTTGCCCGTCACTCGCCGGAGCTCGCGAAGAAAGCGATCGCGGTCCGGAAGTTCGGCCAGCGCCTGACGGAAGCGGTCGGCGGCAAACCCATCCACCCGGCAAATGCGCTCCCCGGAGGGATGTCGACGCCGCTCACGGAAGGAAAGAGAGCGGAACTGGCTGTTATGGCGGCTGAAGCGCTCGGAATCGCCCGCGAAGGATGGGACCTCGCACGCGGCCTCCTCGACGGCGTCGATACGGAGATCGGGGCTGTAAAGACAGGATTCATGGGCATGACCAATCACGGGCTCTACTCGACCTGCGATGGGCCTGTTGCGATGCTCGGCCCGGACGGAGGCAGAGTAGGTTCGTTCTCAGGCCCGGAGTACACGAACTTCATCGAGGAGTACTCGGAAGACTGGTCCTACCTGAAGTTCGCCCGGTTCAAGGGCGGAGACTACTACCGGGTCGGGCCGCTCGCCCGGCTCAACATCGTGGAGAGGATGGGCACGGAGCATGCGGACGCTGCTCTCGCGGAGTACCGGCAGCGGTTCGGCACCGTCACCCAGGCTGCGCTCGCCTACCACCTGGCACGCTACATCGAGTTCCTCGCCTCGTGCGAGCGGGCGGTTGCGTTGCTCTCGGACCCCGGCATCACCGGTTCCGATATCCGGGCTCCGGCGGGGAAGGTTGTAAACCGGCGGGGCGTCGGGATCATCGAGGCCCCCCGGGGGACCCTGATCCACGACTATACCGTCAATGAGGCCGGCATCATCGAACGGTGCAACCTCATCGTGGCGACCTGCCAGAACAACTACGCAATTGACCGGGGTGTGGAGGATATGGCACGCCGGGTGGTGGAGAACGGAGCGTTGACTGAAGGGGCGGCAAACCGTATCGAGATGATCATCAGGGCGTATGACCCCTGCATCTCGTGCGCAACGCACGCGATAGGAAGGATGCCCCTCCGGATTGAGTGCATCAGAAGAACGTGAGGCGATGAAATTATGTTAAAACAGATCCTGGGAGAATTTCTGAAACTTGATGGGGTTACCGCCGCAGTCGTGGCGGGACGGGATGGCTTTGTGATCGAGAGTGTCGTTGCGGGGGACGTAGACGTCGAAGCCCTCGGTGCCATGGCATCGACCGGCATGGGTACGTCTGAGGCAATGAGCAATGAACTCGGGAAGGGAGAGATGTCCCAGATGCTCATCGAACTGGAGAACGGGCCCATCCTGCTCTCTCCGCTCTCGGAAGACGAGTTGATCGCCATCGTGGCGAACGCGAATGTCAACGTCGGGCGAATCCGGTACGAACTGAAGAAGAACAGGGATCGAATAACTGCTGCTCTGTGAGACGATGCTACCCGACGGCGTCTCACTGGGGCGACTGCAGGGGTCTATCGCGGCCCTTGCTTCGATCAGCCCTCACTTCACAGGAGCGGTGCGTATCAATGGGCCCAAAGGGGCCGGTTTTATCCTGGTCCAGAACGGGAATCCATACGCAGCCGCGTTCGAGGACACCGACAAAAACCTGCTGCTCAGTGGAGACGAAGCTTACAGGCACCTGCTTGACCGGCCCTCGCTCAATTATGAACTTATCGCGTACACCGCCGAAGAGACCGAGGCGGCCCGGGAGGCCTCCCGTGAGACGGGATGCCTGGTGAGCGGAGACGGTGCAAAGCCTGCTGCCCGGACCCGGCTGGCGGAGACGAGTTGCCTCGACCAGATCGCACTTCAGCCGGGTGTCATTGCCGTCTCGGTCTTTCACGAGGGGTTTGGCCTTCAGTCGGTGGGCTCCGCGGACTTTGACCAGGTGGCTGCGGTCGCCGAAGACCTGCTCCGCGCCGGCACCCGTATCACCGCCGATATGGAGATGGGGGATCTCTCCCAGATGATCCTCGAGACACCGGGAGGGAAACTCATCATCGCGCCTTACGGTGACCTCTCCCTCTGCATATTCGCGAAGCCCGACGCCAATCTCGGTCTGATCCGGCTCTCGATACGGGGCATGCAGATCGGGCCGGCCTGAGAGAAGGGGCGGCCTCAACACCCCCCCACTCCCGGCGAACCGGTTGTGCAGAGTGTGCGAGTCCGGTTTACGGCAGGTTCTGAACGTATTTTTTCGGCTTTGTCAACTACCCCCGGTTAAAACCGGGGGCTTGCAGCGGGGGCCCCTTGTGGGGCACAGGGCTGCAATTTAATCGGTGCGAAGGTTGACGGTTCAAAAGACGTCCTTATTCGCACGGGCCGGTTGACGCGGCCCCTACCGATTATCCGTGGAACCACGGAATCACCGGCTACCTTTCGTAAATGGTTCAGAGCGCCGTTGACATCGGCGTTGATCAGGGTGCCCAGAGCACTCCGGTACAGTCCTCGCTTGATCCGCCGCTTCCTCCCATAGGGCGGTTTTCGGATCGGGTCGAGCGCGAGAGCGTCCACCTGCGAGGTGTATGCCTCGGAGTGCGAGTCATCGAACCGGATACCATACCCCTCGCACTTGCTCTTCAGCTTCTGCCGGAACTTGTGGAAGGG